>NZ_JAVKBY010000152.1:0-61135 GCF_040222985.1 Coleofasciculus sp. F4-SAH-05 | reverse complement strand
TTTGGTTGATCATTACAAGCTCTTAGGTTTAGTCAAAACTGAGCGCAAGCGGCATCGAGACAATGCCGCTCGCTCAAAAGAAATCTGGGCTTCTTCTGGTTAAGTTGACACCAATGGGCATTGCCGTGCCCCTACAGGTAGTCCTAAGATTGTAGAGACGTTGCATGCAAAGTCTCTACAGGGTTTTGGTGATTTGCCCAAAAAGGGGGGATGGGAGGGGGATCTAAACCTTGCTACCGGGAAACTTAGATATCTAGATCTGTCAAATCCAGTTTGGCACCATAAGTTTCTATGAACTCCCGCCGGGGTGCAACCCGATCGCCCATGAGAACGGTAAAGATGCGATCGGCTTCAGCCGCATCTTCGATCTCCACCCGCTTCATCGTGCGCGTTTCCGGGTTCATCGTGGTATCCCAGAGTTGTACTGGCATCATTTCACCCAACCCTTTAAACCGTTGGATGGTGTAATTGGCGTTAGCGGGGAACTCATTTTGAACCAAGTTGGTGAGTTCGCGATCGCTATAACAGTAATAATGATTGCGTCCACGTTCTACTTTATACAATGGCGGACAAGCAATATGGATATATCCCTGATCCACTAATGCTCGTTGATAGCGATAGAAAAAGGTAAGTAATAGAGTGCGGATATGGGCGCCATCTACATCAGCGTCAGTATTCCGTGCTGCCAATCCTCCTATACCACAAATAAAGTTTTCGTCACCCTCCACGGAGAAATCATACACATAGTCACCCACCAATTCAACTTCATGATTCTCCACTACTTTCAATCCCATCAAATCATCGCTGATGGGTAGATATTGTTGCGGCTGACTCTTTGGACGTGTCAGATAATCTTCCAATCGTTTTGCCTGATGATGGCGCTGCCAGATTAGCCGACACTGTTTCAGTTGCTCTTTACTGTAGATGCGAATAAAGTAGGCAAGATGTCGTGTTTGAACAGGAGATTCAGGAGGATTTCGGTGCTGGCTATTGTGAACACCAGCAATTAAGCCAAGTTGTCCCAATAAATAGAGTAAACCATCTTTCAATGTGGCAGAAACCGTTCCAAATACAATGCTATTTTTGGTAACTGAGCCATCACCGAGTAAATAACCCTCCAAAAATGCCAGTTGCAAGGATTCAGGTAAGCTAAAGACAATATCCGGCAACTTCTTCTCGTGCGCCCATCCATTCAATTCCCACGCTTGTAATAGTCGCGCAGCGGCAACACTGTGGAAATAAAGTTTAATCCCATCGTATCGTGGATCATTATAGCGACGTGGTGTTTCACCGAAAACCTTTTCTATCGCTGTGATCAGTTCAGGAATAAACGGTTCATCCTTTTTACCTAAACTCAGGCTAACTTGATGCTGACTCAGGGTTCCCTCAGCTACATACCACCCCAAGAACCACATTAGTTCTGGCGTAATCGGCAAATAGCGGTTAAATGCCTTATTCGTATGCGCCTGGGGTACAAGTTGCACGTCATCACCAAGCTGCGCTAGTTCACTCGGCGTAAAGTATTCAAAGGGTTTATAGTTACTCACCTCACGCCAACGGGCATTTTTACTCGTATCATCTTGGGCTAAACAGTCGTCCAGCTTCGAGGGTAAAGTCTCGTAACTCACATTATCATTTCCGCCAATCGCATCCAGATAATTGAGGAAATCCGGTAACGTGGGGCGATTCATCCCCCGTTCCCAATGACTAATCGTTATCGGCTGCTTCACGCCAACTGTCGTCGCCACCTGCTTCTGGGATATTCCTAATCCTTGACGTTGAGCAATTAACTGTTGCCATCCGGCTGAGTCTAGCGTAACCCGTGGCTGATTCCATTGATCCGGTCGCGTCACCTTTGCCAAAACCCGTTGACTAGCAATTTGTCGCACATCTTCCCCTTGCAGATAAAGGGATTGAGTCAATCCGGCTCGATACAATGTTTTGAGCAAATCCACTCGTGTCGGAGTTTCGGTGGGGCGCGGTAAACGCCGACTCGCCACCAACCAATCACCGGGTTTGATTTCATTCCCTTTTTTCAGGCGCACCTCTCCATCTTCATAGACAAAAACACTATGGGAAGACGTTACCTTCACCGAGCGATTGTAGTGCGTGGTGATTTTGTACATCGGTTCCTCATGGCTGTGACGAATCACGGCTTTCAGAGGGCGGAAGCGGGTGGCGTGTGTCACCGGATCAAAGGAAATCACCTGATAACGTTCGGTGGTACGACGCCCTTCGATGCAATCATCAATGAACCCGCCAATAGAGACAAATTCCGTGCGTCCGGTATCATCCATAACGAGAGTGGGTTCATCTCCGGCGACACTCATAATCACGATGCGGTGGTAGCGCAGATTTGAGGCGTCAAATTCCTCTCCTTTGATACCCAAACCCAGGGCGGTAATCAGGGATTGAATCTCTGTGTTTTTGTAAATTTTGGCATCATCGGTTTTCTCGATATTGAGAATTTTACCCCGTAGCGGTAGGATAGCTTGAAATTGGCGATCGCGTCCTTGTTTGGCACTATTGTGAACGAAAACGCCACTGGCTAGGGCAAAGTTATGGGTATGGGGAACTTCAATATCGTAAACATCTACCCGTTTTTCTAAGGGTTCGATGGAAACAACCCGATGATTGTCTTTCCGGGATGGAGACTCCTCGCGTACCAACAGAGCCACTGATGATTCTGGGGTAGATTGCTCAGGGTGAGGAGGGTGCAAGGATGGTGCCCCTACAGCCCCCACTGTTTGATATACCGCATTGGCTTGGACATCACGAGAAAACGCCACTTCAGATAAGCGGGTGCCCAAGCCAGCCGCATCAATCTCTGCTAACCTCTGCCCTCGGCTTTTCTCTGATAGCTTGGCATTCAGGGACATCAGGAAATCGTCTGGCGTTAATAAGGCGGCGGCTTTATAGCTACCATCTCGTACCATAAAGGGGTGATCCGGTGTACAAATCAGTGTTTTCCCATTATCTAGTGTCACCTGAATCACTTGGGTATTCGCCTTTGTCATCCGAGGGTTGATAATCCGCTCTAACCCAATTGTTCCATCATGGCGAATGGTGTAGCAAAAATGCTCTTTCCCCATCGCCTGTTCCGCTACAATTTCTTTGAAGCTGAGGGAACGCCCATCGGCTAACGCAACTCGCGTATCGCCATCAAAACAGCCCCCTGCACTATCCCCCTCAACGATGAAGATTTCCGATTCTGCGGGATCTCTGGAACTACAATCGGCTAACTTACCCGGTAGGGGAGACGACTCTAATACAGATTTCCGCCGTACCAACTCCCGCGCCCGACGTGCTGCTTCTGCGGCTTTAAAGGCTTGAATCGCTTTCTCTAAAACAGAATCAGCGACTTGAGGACGAAATTCCAGATATTCCGTCAACACTTCACCCACCAGGGAATCAACGATACCTCGGACTTCGGTATTCCCCAGTTTGGTTTTGGTTTGTCCTTCAAATTCAGGCTCAGGGACTTTGACGGAAATGACGCCGGTTAATCCTTCCCGAACATTCTCGCCGCCGAGGTTAGCCTCATTGTCTTTAAGTTTATTCCGCTTGCGTGCGATCGCGTTCAATGTCCGAGTCAGAACTGTCTTTAATCCCTCTAAGTGAGTTCCACCGTCAATCGTGCGGATATTGTTGGCAAATCCCAACAAGTTATCGCTGTAAGCATCCACGCACCATTGCAGCGCCACTTCCACTTGCACATTATTCCGTTCACCCTGAACATAAATAATTTCTTGGTGCAGGGGTTCCTTCTGCCGATTCATGTATCCCACATATTCCTGGATACCCCCCTCATAATGGTAGCTGTCGATGCGTTCTGGAGAAATACGGTGATCGGTAAACGTAATCCTCACGCCGCCATTCAGATAGGCGAGTTCTCGCAGTCGCCCTGCTACCGTACTGTAGTCAAACTCGATCCCATTGGTAAAGATTTGCGTGTCGGGTTTGAACGTCACCGAGGTTCCCGTGCGGTTTTCTTGACTGGGTTTGACAACCAACTCACCCATGGCAATCCCGCGTTCGTATCGCTGGGTATGAACCTGTTTCTCTCGCCAAACCGTAACATCTACCCATTCTGACAGGGCGTTGACGACAGAAACTCCAACCCCGTGCAATCCGCCGGACACTTTATACCCGCCGCCGCCAAACTTACCGCCCGCGTGCAGCACCGTCATTACGGTTTCCAATGCTGATTTACCCGTCTTAGAATGAGTATCCGTGGGAATACCCCGTCCATCGTCAGTCACGCTAACGGAACCATCGCTGTTGAAGTCAACTTCGATATGAGTACAATAGCCAGCCAGCGCCTCATCGATCGAATTGTCTACAACCTCGTAAACTAGATGATGGAGTCCCCGTGGACCGGTAGTACCAATGTACATTCCCGGTCGCCTGCGTACCGCTTCGAGACCTTCCAAGACTTGAATCTGATCGGCACTGTAACTACTTGTCATATCAGGGATTCTCCAGTAAACGCTTTCAGCGGTTTATATGCTTTAAAATGACAAAACACTCAAAAATTTTAACACAAAAGGGTTAAAGGCGGCTACAGAGTAGTCTGAAGAGATATTTATAGAGGGGATAGACCTTGCTTTTGATTGGGCAGGGGAGATGGAGGATAGAAGAATTTTGTCAAGCGTCAATGAACCATGAACAATCAACAATGAACAATAACAAACATCCCCAACTGATTGTGATTTGTGGGGCGACGGCGACAGGAAAGTCGGGGCTGGCGTTAGAATTGGCACAGCGATTAAATACCGTAATATTAAGCGCAGATTCCCGTCAAGTTTACCGGGAGTTTGATATTGGTACGGCTAAACCTTCAGTAGCCGAACGACAGTTAGTCCCCCATTACTTAATTGATATCTGCGAAACCACCGAAACATTAACCGTAGCCGACTATCAGGAACAAGCCCAAGAGTTAATTACATCTCTCCCTTCGCCCCTATTACTGGTAGGGGGTACAGGTTTATATATTAAAGCCATCGTTCGGGGATTAAAGATTCCTGGAGTAGCACCTAATGAAGACTTGCGATCGCAGCTCTCATCTCTAGGTCAATCTCAATGCTATAATTTCTTACAACAAGTCGATCCCAGGGCGGCTGAGAAAATTCATCCCCATGATCAAGTCAGAACATTACGGGCATTAGAAGTATTTTATATCACCGGACGCCCCATATCCGACCAGCAAGGGGAAAATCCGCCATCCTATCCGATTCTTCAAATCGGTTTGCAATGTCAAGACGCTGACGCCCTCACCCGTCGTATTACCCAGCGAACTGAAACTATGGTGACAGCCGGATTAGTCGAAGAAGTGAAAACATTAGCCGATAAATACGGCTGGGATTTACCACTTTTAGATACATTAGGATATCGAGAAATGAAACACTATTTGGCAGGTGATATATCTTTATCTGAGGCAAAAACATTAACAGTTGTGCATACGCGACAATTTGCCAAGCGTCAGCGAACATGGTTTCGGGCGTATCCAGAAATTAAATGGTTTGACGCGGATAGTCCAGATTTAGTCGATCAAGTTTGGCGGTGTGTAAAATAATTTCGAGACAATATATCAATAAACTTAAGGTAGGTTTGTAGTTGCGCTGTCTTCGCCATAAACGCCTGCATCATTTATTACAGAGTGGGTTCGTAGTAGGGGCTTTAGCCCCGGATTTCATGAGTTTTCGGGGCGCACGGGGCGTGCGCCCAATAATTAACTTGCGCTCAATTATCAATAGACTTGGTTCACCCTACACCGGATCGCGATCGCAGATATTGGCAGATAGTGTAGAATGAGTATTGCTGACATACTCCCCAAATAGTTCTCAGATGTTAAATTAGCAATACCCACCAACTGACGATAGGTCACGAAAAGAAAACTCAATGAACTGGAAAATTGAACAAGCCCAGCATAAATTCCCTGAATTAATTAGTGCCACTCGTATCGAACCGCAACTAATTTATAACCAAGATCAACTTGTAGCTGCTGTTATTGAAGCCAAAACGTTTCAGGAATTCCTCGCTTGGCAGCAACAGCATCGTCAACATTCCTTAGCAGATGCTTTTGCCCAATTGCGTCAGCTTTGTGCTGAGGAAAACTATACCATGGAAATTCCAATTCGCGCTGATCGTCTCAATCCTTTTATCGATAATTTCAGTGACATTTCTCTGTGACACCAATATTATTAGCGAACTAGCACGTCCCCAACCTAATCCAAGAGTATTAGAGTGGAGTAATGAGGTTTCCTCAATCGTCTTGAGTGTGATTACTTTAGAATAAATTGCTTACGGTTTAACCTCAAAACCCAATACCAGAATACAACACTGGTTTAATCACTTCTTAAACACCTATTGCCAGATTATACCAATTACGGCTGAGATAGCCCAGCGTTGTGGCGAATTGCGAGGTCAACTGCGAACCCAAGGAAAACCTCGCTCTCAAGCCGATATGCTCATCGCTGCTACGGCTCAAGTCCATCAACTTACTCTGGTAACGCGAAATATCCGTGATTTTGAAGATTGTGGTATTTTAACTTTAAATCCATTTACTTGAGTGTAGGGCGATCGCACTGAAAACGGCACATACTTGCCCAGATGATCAACTATCCTGACGATGCAAAAATCGAATCGTTTGCTCACGATTACAGCAAAATAGCCTATCCATCCCTCTAACTTTCCCCTAAAGTGTGATAGTGTTATCGCACGATAAGGAATGATTGTCTGATGCGAAAGTTATTAAAAGGTGTCCATAACTTCCAAACGCACTACTTCACCAGCCATCGAGAACTATTTGAACGCCTGAGTGAGGGACAACACCCCAGAATTCTATTCATTACCTGTTCAGACTCCCGAATTGATCCGAATCTGATTACTCAAACTGAACCGGGAGAACTGTTTATTATTCGCAATGTGGGTAATATTATACCGCCTTATGGTGCTACCGCAGGTGGCGAAGGCGCGGCGATTGAATATGCGGTTGAAGCATTAGGAGTTAAGCATATCATCGTTTGCGGTCATTCCCATTGTGGTGCTATGAAGGGACTCCTGCAACTGGGAGAACTTACTGAGAAAATGCCGTTGGTGTATGACTGGTTAAAATACGCGGAAGCGACACGCCGGATTATTCAGGAAAACTATCAGGATGCTGAAGGTGAAGACTTATTGAATGCGACGATTGAAGAAAATATTTTGACACAGATTGAAAATCTCAAGACCTATCCCTCCGTTCACGCTAAACTGTATCGGGGTCTGATTAATATTCATGCTTGGGTCTATAAAATTGAAACGGGTGGCGTTTATGTTTACAGCGCTGAGCGATGCAATATTCAAGCGGAACATGAGGAGGAGGAGAGTCAAGAACCCGAAAACTCCTATCTGTCGCCGTTGCTTCAAACTAACCACTCCTCAAATGGCATAAGGCGATAAGCGTAATAAAAAGGGTTGACGAAGAGGGCAATATGTGCAGGGTTGAAAGAAACATCTTAATTCCCTGAAAATAGTATTTTATCAACCCGTTTCAGACGAATTCCCCGTAGCTGTACTCGTGAAATCGACCTATGTTGACCCAAGCCAAGCCCAAACGGAACTGGAAACCCATTATCAAGGAATTTGAAGCCGTTATCGGTAAAAAAGGTGTAGTTCGCCGCAAGGAAGAATTACTCACCTACGAATGTGATGGCTTACCCAGTTATCGCCAACGCCCCGCCTTGGTGGTACTCCCCTGCACGACTGAACAAGTCGCTGCTGCTGTAAAACTGTGCGATCGCTATAATATCCCTTGGGTGGCGCGAGGTGCAGGCACAGGCTTATCGGGCGGTGCTTTACCTGTAGAAGATTGTGTCTTAATCGTCACCGCCTTGATGAAGCGTATCCTGGATATTGACCTTGATAATCAACGGATTGTGGTTCAACCTGGAATTATTAACAACTGGGTGACTCAAGCCGTAAGTGGTGCCGGATTCTATTATGCCCCAGACCCCTCCAGTCAGATTATATGTTCCATTGGCGGTAATGTTGCCGAAAACTCGGGCGGGGTTCATTGTCTCAAATATGGTGTAACCACAAACCATGTTTTGGGGTTAAAACTGGTAGTTCCCGATGGGTCAATTGTCGATGTCGGTGGCACCATTCCGGAAATGCCGGGATATGATTTAACGGGGTTATTTGTGGGTTCCGAAGGCACATTAGGAATTGCCACAGAAATTACGCTGAAAATTCTCAAAACTCCCGAATCCATCTGTGTGGTTTTGGCAGATTTTACCAGCATAGAAGCCGCCGGTGCAGCCGTTGCCGATATTATTGGTGCGGGGATTATTCCAGCGGGAATGGAAATGATGGATAATCTCAGCATTAATGCGGTAGAAGATGTAGTGGCGACAGGGTGTTATCCCAGAGATGCGGGCGCCATTTTATTAGTAGAATTGGATGGGTTAGAAGTAGAAGTCAGCACCAACAAAAAGCGGGTGACTCAACTCTGTCAACAGAATGGGGCGCGAACAATTACCACCGCCAGTGACCCAGAAACGCGGTTAAAACTATGGAAAGGACGCAAAGCGGCGTTTGCGGCGGCGGGACATCTGAGTCCCGATTATTTTGTCCAAGATGGGGTAATTCCTCGTACACAACTGGCTGGGGTACTTAAGGAAATTGAAGCCTTAAGTGAAAAGTATGGCTATCGGATTGCCAATGTTTTTCACGCTGGCGATGGCAATTTACATCCTCTAATTCTGTATGATGAATCAATTCCCGGTGCGTTTGAACAGGTAGAAGAATTAGGGGGAGAAATTCTGCGACTTTGTGTAAATGCGGGTGGGAGTATTTCGGGTGAACATGGCATTGGTGCCGATAAGAAGTGCTTTATGCCCGATATGTTCAGTGAGGTGGATTTGGAGACAATGAAATGGATTAATCAGGTGTTTAATCCCAAAGGCTTGGCGAATCCCGGAAAAGTCTTTCCCACCCCTCGCACCTGTGGGGAAGCCGCCAATGCTCAAAAATCAGCCCAGTTTAAGGATGTGGAACGGTTTTAAGGTTTGTAGTAAGCGCTTTAGCGCTATAAACGCATCGCATCTTAGGGCGGGTTTAATTACATTAAGGGTTGTCTCCAAAATGTGATCAGTAAAACCCGCCCCTACACCTCCATAACTCCGCCCCCATTCCTTTGATATGAGCCAACCAGAATTCGCTAACAGTATCTTTCCGAGTTTCTATTCCCTAGTCTCAGTTAACTATTTCCCGAAAAAATGTTGGCAATTTTGCTTAGGTTTACTATGGATATTTGTACCCAGTTGGGGTAACACATATTGCCAAACGTTAGACACCATCCCAACCCCAATTCCAGAAATAAATCTGACGTCTGAATCTGAAGCCCTATCCAACTCAGCCGCCCAGGAATTAGAGTTAAATCCAGAGATTATTGAGGATAGTCCCGTATTACAACGCTGGTTGCAAGACGTACCCAATGTTTTAGAGGAAATTCGCCATGACCCCAGTTTTCGCACCCGTTTCCGGTTAGGCTATTCCCAGTTTCCCTCAACCGGACAAGCGGGGGGATTAAATATCGGCGTCGAAGATATCTTTATCAATCGTAGCGGTTTCACCGTCAGTGGGGATTATCATACCTCATTTAATGGCGATCGCGAAGCTTTTGGTGTAGACTTGCGGTATTATCTGCGTCCTTTAGGAAATTATGTAAATGTGGCTCCCCTGGTGGGTTATCGCTATCTGGAATCAAACAATTATACCACAGATGGCGTAAATCTCGGTGTAAAATTGCAGTTCGTTTTATCTCGCACTGGTGCGGCTGATATATCTTTAACCCAAAGTTTTGTCTCCCCAGGGAGTGATGATGAAGTCGGTTTAACCACCTTGTCAGTTGGTTATGCGGTTACCCCAGACTTACGCTTATCCACCGATATTCAGAAGCAAAACTCGACAGAAGAAAAAGATAGTCGAGTTGGGATTGTCTTGGAGTGGATGCCTTGATTATTTAGTGTTAAGATAACCAAGATGCTAAATGGAAAACGTCGCAGCGGGAAAACCCCAAAATCAAAGAAGCGAAAATTTTCTACCTTCAATAAAAGCGAGGCATTTCAGTTACTAGGACTTACCGATTTGCTCCCTTGGACTCTGCAAACAGAACCTGTTCAACTCAGTGCCTTTTTCCAAGAACACCTTACCCGACTCAACCGCAACTTTGATCTAGAAAGCTATGAAGAGTCTAAAAAGCTTTTAGTTGATGCCATTTGTGATGAAGCGATTAACCCCTGTGAACGGCTCAAAATCTGGAAAGGAGCGCAACTGGAAAGTGATCAGTTAGCGGGATATGTGGATTACCTAATTGCCGAACGTAAACGATTTCTAGATATGCCGATGCTGTGTATCATTGAAGCCAAAAAAGATGACTTTGAGCAAGGGCTAGCTCAATGCTTGGTCGAGATGCAAGCCTGTCAGTGGAATAACCAACAGAAGAATTATACCATAGATAGTCTGGGAATCGTTACCAATGGCGAAGGCTGGAGATTCTACAAACTCGATATCAATGGAATTGGCTATGAAACGCCCCTGTACTCAACGGGAGACATGGAACTTTTACTTGGACGGCTGCGCTATATTTTTCAACTCTGTCAACAAAATCTGCCGTGATTGAAGCAAGGCAGATGTATAGCGCTACGCGGTGAGGGAATAGGCAATAGTCAACACCTCGACTTACCTCGACTTCGCTCGGTAACACGCTCGGTGTGTCATAGGCAATAGTGAAGAAAAACGCTTACCTTACAAGGGATTGACCCTTCGACTTACCTCGACTTACCTCGACTTACCTCGACTTACCTCGACTTACCTCGACTTCGCTCGGTAACACGCTCGGTAACACGCTCGGTACAAGTCGCTCAGGGTCAAAGCGATTTGAATTTTTCTTTTATGTCCTAACCTTAGTGCGTAGTTAAGCAAGATCCCCGACTTCTCCAAGAAGTCGGGGATCTGTCTATGTACCTCACTTACTTAAAAAGCGCTGTATATATCATATATCAAAGATTCGTTTCATCTGTATAACTTTAAGCTGGCTATCTCTCCATCAACCAATTTTCCAAATCTTCCAAACTGTCGAACTCTAATAAATCTTCTCCTAAACTTTCCAAATTTTCAATAGATAAATTTTCAACTTGACTGCTTGTTTCCATCGGTATTTCTCCAAAACGCTTTTTGAGTTGTCGCATAATTAATCGCGATTCTCCTTTTTGTTCACCTTTTTGTTCTGCATAAATTATCCGCCCTTTCTCGTCTTGTAACATCATCCCCCGCCGATCCACTATATCTAATTCTTCCACTGTCATATTGGCTTGGCTAGCCAGATTTAAGGCAAATTTTATTTCCGATACTTCTCCTAAACTCTCCGGGATATCCTCCAACATCGCAGCTTCTCGCAGAAAATAAATCCACTTATCTGTCAAACTCTTTAACTCTGAGAGAGTTTTCTTAAACTTAGGTAATTCGAGAAAGATTAGCTGTAATTCCTGATTGAGAATCTCAAACTTTTTCTCTTTCTCCTGAAACACAAATTTATTGATGACATCCTCTGTTTCTTGAAAGAGGATAAAATCGGTAATAGTAACTGCCATGGCTGGATTAAGCCGGGGGTAATCTTCTCCTTTGACTAGCTGATTTGCATAAGCTTTTGCCAAGTTATAAGCCACCCTTTTGTTGAAAGCAGCCATTGATGCGATTTGCATTTCTATGACCACAATAGAGCGATCAGCTAAAACGGCTTTAACATCTAAATAGGTATCTTTTAAGCTGAGTGTCTGACCGGGATTGTAGGGGTTGACGATGGTTAAATCTTTAATGACTTGATCGCCATCATAAACAATAGCATTCAGAAAGCTGATTAATATCTCTTTGCTTTGTTCTGAACCAAATATTTTCTTAAAAGCATAATCTACTTTTGGGCTTATAAACCTCATATTTGACTCCTTGGTTGATCGATATTGATTTAATATATTTTATGCTATCCCTGACATACTTCCATACCTGCCCTGATTACTCAACCTGCTCAAGCAACGCTTCTACGGTAGTATCCGATACCTCATCACTCTCTATAATACGTGAGGCGTCTTGGTACAGATGCCCAATGGAACGACGGTAGGCTGGATCATAGTGGTGACTCAGTAATTCTCCGACTAATCTATGCCATTGTTCGGTGTCGATTAAATGATACCAGTGCTGAATTTTTTGCCCACCGTAGCGAGATTTCAGAAACCCTAGCTTGCGTTTCAAAAGGTCAGGATGGCTGATGAAGTGGGGATACTCTTGCAGCAGCCGTTCGATTCTAAGCGCTTGGGGGAGTTGAATTTCAATACAGTTCGCCTGCTTCATTTGTTGCCAAAGGGAAGGGGGCAAATAACGCTGTCCAATTTTATTGCTTTCGGCTTCTACCCAAATCGCCTGACTGGGGTCAAAGCGTTGTAATGCCAACAGGAGTAAGGATTCAAACTTTTTTTGCGAGGGTTGAGGGGTTGGTTCACCTTGCCACTGTTGACCGAGTAGGGAACCACGATGATTTGCCAAACCCTCTAAATCAAGGACTTGGACGCCGCGTTGCGCTAACTGGTGTAGAATATAGGTTTTCCCGCTACCCGTGAAACCGGATAACACCTGAAATGTCAACTGGGGCGGTAACGTTTCGAGTTGCTGGCGCACATGGGTTCGGTAGGTTTTATAGCCACCTTCTAGAACAGTCACTCGCCAGCCAATTTGATTTAAGACGCCAGCCAGACTTTGAGAACGTTGACCGCCACGCCAGCAGTACATCAGAGGATGGTAGTCTTTGTCTTTAGCGGCAAAGTGAGACTCAAGATGTTGAGCAATGTTACGAGCAACCAAGGCGGCACCTAGTTTCCGGGCTTGGAAGGGGGAGACTTGCTTGTAAAGCGTTCCCACTTTCGCCCGTTGTTCATCATCGAGGATGGGTAAATTGATCGCCTCTGGCAGATGATCGTCAGCAAACTCACTGGGGCTGCGAACATCAATAATCTCAGTATAGGTTTCTAGCCAGGGTGCTTGAGTGTATGTGAGCGATCGCGCCATGCTGATTTGTCTAGAGTGGTGGATAAAGTCCCGATTGCCAACCTTTTCTAGTGTATCGGAAGCCTTAGGCGGGAGATTGACCACAAGCGACTGGGAGCAACTCCCCAGCATTCGCTATCTTAAATGAAATGATCATAAGGGTGAGGATGGGGCGTGTCTTACTTAATTTACGATCCCGATACTCCTAATCAAAAAGTTTATACCTTGGAGTCGGGGATTAATACCATCGGGCGTGAAGACGATAACACAATTGTCGTACTTCATGGGTATCTCTCTCGTCACCATGCCCAAATCCTTATTTGCTCAGACTCAGACAGTGTCACCTTGACGGATCTGCAAAGTCTCAATGGCACGTTTGTTAACGAATGTAGAATTGAGGAATGTCAAATTAAGCATGGCGACTTAATTCGCTTTGGTAGTGTATTTTTCAAATTTGTTAACACCCTTCCCACTCCTCAACACAAACCGATCAATGAGGATACCTCGAATCTTTCGATTCTCCGGCAGGTTGCGCCTGAGAAAACGCGGATTAAGATGCGAGAATTACTGCAACCTGATAAAGCAGAACGTTCAGTTCTAAAACTCCGCAACCAAGATGCTCATCAGCGCTCGGTTAATAAATTGCAAATTTTGCTAGAGGTGAGCAAACAGCTTTCCTCCCCCGAAGAATCTGACCGACTGCTGCAAAAAATTTTGGATCTATTGTTTGAGATAATGCAGGTGGATCGGGCAGCGATTTTAATGGTTGATGAACAGACCGAACAACTGGAACAGAAAGCGGTGAAACTGCAATCTGATTATCAAGATAATACTCAGTTTTACAGCAAACGGATTGCTAATTTTGTTCGCAAGCAAGGCAATGGCATTTTAACGGATGATGCCCGAATTGACACCTTGTTCAATGATTCCGTCTCGATTCTCAAACAAGGGATTCACGCCGCGATGTGTGTTCCGCTCAAACCGCGAGATACGGTTATCGGTGTTTTGTACGTGGATAATTTATCGATGACGCATCTCTATTCTGATGAAGACTTGGAGTTCTTAACCTGTCTGGCAAACCAAGCCGCGATCGCGATCGAGAATTCTCGCCTTTATACCCAGATGGAGGCGGAGGCGGTGATGCGGGATAAATTGGAACGGTTCTTTCCGCGAACGGTGAGTCGGAAGCTGCGGGAGGAAGGCAATTTAGAAATCGTTGATACGGAAGTAACTGCACTTTTTGCGGATATTAGTAACTTTACCAAAATGTCCTCCCAAATGGAACCTCGGCAGATTATTGAAATGCTCAATGAGTATTTTCAGGTGATGGTTGAGGAGATTGTTTTCCCCTATGAAGGCACATTAGAAAAATATATTGGTGATGCATTATTAGCGGTTTGGGGCGCTCCCTATCGCAAACCCAATGATGTCGATTTAGCCGTAAAAGCCGCGATTGATATGCAATGGGCAGTTCGTCGTTTAAATCAAGTATGGATTCAACGCAAAAGACGACCGATTCAAATTCACATCGGCTTAAATACGGGGAAGGTGGCGGCGGGAAATATCGGTTCGGCAAAACTGATTCAGTATGCCACGATTGGTGATACTACGAATGTAACCAGTCGGATTTGTAATTTAGCCAAACCCAATGAAATTTTAATCGCTCAAAGTACATTAGAAAAACTCAATGACCGCGAAATTCATGTCGAAAAACTACCACCGATGCGAGTGAAAGGAAAATCACAACCATTAGATCTTTATCGAGTTTTGTGGTATAAAACAACGAAATTATTGTAGTGCGAGCATCTTGCTCACTACTAATACCTACGGCTCTTCTAGACTGAGATAAATAATAGTAAAAAACGGGAATGGGGAACACCTCGACTTCGCTCGGTGTTCACTATTGCTAAAATTTGTGATCTGTTTTTATCATAAACACTCTCCAAGAGCCTTGAATATTTAACAAAATTCCTTTAAACTCTAAAATTGATTGGGACTGTATTCCAGAATCAATGGGGGTTGTACATTGAAGCGTCTTGGCAAAATCCTTAAATCAATTGGGGTTGTTCTCGGTTTTATCGTCAGCAGTTTTGGACTAATGATAATTTTAGGCTTGATTTTACCTGCTGTTTTGGAATACAAGCGAAATCTGGCGATTAATTATAATCGACAAGCCGAAATGCTTTATCAGGCAAGACAGTATGAGCAGGCAATTGAGACTTGTAATAAAGCGATTCAAACTTATCCAAATTTGGCGTTGTCATACTACAATCGTGGTAATTGCTTTTTTGCTTTAAATGACTATCAACAAGTCTTGCAAAATTATAATGATGCGCTGAAATTGAATCCTAGCTATCCACAAGCCTATAATAATCGGGCAAATACGTACTATTTACTAGGAGCTTATAATCAAGCGATCGCGGATTATACGCAAGCGATTAAATGTAATCCTAAGTATGAGCGGGCTTACTATAATCGCGGTAATGCTTACTATAATTTAAGCGACTATAGAAAAGCGTTGGCAGATTTTAGTCAGGCAATTAAACTCAATCCTAATTATGCCGAAAGTTATAATAACCTTGGGAATACTTATCTTGCATTGAATCAACATAAACAAGCGATTGAAAGCTATGACAAAGCAATCAATATTAATCCTAGCTATGCTCAAGCTTATAATAACCGAGGCAATGGATACTACTATTTAAATAATTTTGTTAAAGCCATTGGCAATTATGCTAAAGCAATTGCTATTGATGGTCAAAATCATGAAGCCTATAATAATCGAGGAAATGCATATTACGCGCTACAAAAGTATAAAGAGGCACTCAAGAATTATAACCAAGCGTTAACCCTTTGTCCGAATCATATTGAAACGTATTATAATCGTGGCTTAGTCCAGATTAAACTGAAGCAAAAACAAAGGGCGATCGCGGACTTGCAGCAAGCGGTTCAATTGGCGCAGCAGCAGGATAATCAGCTATTACTGGAGGTGATTAAAGACGCAATTGAGAAACTGCAAATGAATAAAGAGATTCCCAATGTTTTACCCAGTCAAAGCTAAGGTGTAGAGACGCGCCATTTTAGTCTGTAGGGGCGGGTTTCACCACCATCGTTACTTCCCTCACCTAGATGTAACTAAACTCGCCCATTGAGTGTTTAAAGCCAAGATTTAAGCGAGTAGGGATGTTGATGTCAGAATGAACCGCAATTAACCCAATGTAGGGGTGACCCGCTGCATCAATGAACAACCCCCATCCACTCAATGAACTCGGGTCGCCCCATTTTCAGCCCTCGGTAATAGATAATGTGTATTGCTGTTTATTCAAAAACAACATAACATGTCACATCAACCTCAGCCCTCAGCCACTCATCGCCAACCCAATCCAATTATTCCTATAGAGATTGAATCCCTAGAGGAATTTGACCAGTATCTTAAAGACAAACAAAGTCTTGCCAATGTTGTTTTTCAAAGCTTGGATTTAATGGCGTATGCTGAAACCTTAAAAAACTACAAATTAACCAATACAGTCTTTTTAGGCTGTCGCTTGACACCGGATACTTTAATCTATATTTTAAACACGGGGGGATTAGTTTTTCCGCCCTTGACCTATGTCCCCTATAATGCTTACCAAAATCATCTGTATTCTCCCGATGAATTAATGGGAGAGTATCAAGTTGGAGTGACAGGAAGCTATCAGAATACCCTGGACGGTCGAGTCTATGACCATTATGTCAAAAATGGCAAAGATCACCCCGCCAGTATTTTGGAAACTCTCGCCCAACGCCTTCATGATCATGCGATTACCGATGCTTTAGAAGAACTGATTGATGGGCGAAAAGTTGTAGCAATTATGGGCGGACATTCCCTGAAACGGAGTGATCCCAACTATATCAAAGTGGCGCGAATTTCGGGAGAATTGACCCGTCGCGGCTATTTAATGACCAGTGGTGGCGGACCCGGTGCCATGGAAGCCACCCATTTAGGGGCGTGGTTTGCCTATCGTTCCCAGGCGGAATTAGAGGATGCGGTGGAAATTCTCGCGGCTGCACCGATTTATAAGCCGATGGAACAATGGTTAGATACCGCCTTTGCGGTGAAACAAAAATACCCACTTCAGGATAAAAATGGGCAATATCCAGAGAGTTTAGGCATTCCCACCTGGTTATATGGTCACGAACCGCCCACCATTTTCGCCACCCACATCGCCAAACTCTTTGCCAATAGTGTCCGGGAAGAAGGATTACTCGCGATCGCGAAATATGGGGTAATCTATTCTCCAGGGAGTGCCGGAACCATCCAGGAAATCTTCCAAGACGCTTGTCAGAACCATTACAACTCCTTTGGTGTGGTGAGTCCGATGATTTTCTTAGGCGAAGATTACTGGAAATCTAAAAAACCCGTGTTTCCGTTATTAGCACAATTAGCGGCGGGGAGAGAATACAGTTCACTGTTGGCGATTACCGATTCCGTTGATGAGGTGATTCAACAGATTGAAAAATTTGCCGCCACGTTGTAGATTATTTCAGTTGTGTAGGGGCGACCCGCTACACTAATTAACAACTCTATTCCATTCAATTAAATCGGGTCGCCCTGTCTCCAAATCTCGGTAACATCATACATTCCTAAAAAAGAGAGGCTCAATATGTCAATCAACGGCACAATAATGCAATATTTCCACTGGTACATTGATCCCAATCTAATCCTGTGGAATGACGTTAAAACCAAAGCGCAAGAATTAGCCGATGCTGGATTCACCGCGTTGTGGCTACCTCCCGCCTACAAAGGAATGGGAGGCACCTATGATGTCGGCTACGCCGTGTATGATATGTATGATCTGGGGGAATTTGATCAACATGGCACCGTTCGCACCAAATACGGCACTCGCGAACAATATTTAGCGGCGATAAACGCCTTACACGCATCAGGAATACAAGCCTACGCTGATACGGTTCTGAATCATCGCATGGGAGGTGATGCGACAGAGATTGCCCGCGCTACTCCCTTTAATGAATATGATCGCCTGAATCCCAAAGGTTGGACAAGAGATATCAAAGCCTATACCCATTTTAACTTTCCGGGTCGTCAGGGTAAATATTCTAACTTTGAATGGCATTGGTGGCATTTTGATGCGGTTGATTACGATGATTACACCAAAGAGCAAAATACGCTTTATCTCTTTGAGGGGAAAGCCTTTGATGATTATGTGGCGTTAGAAAAAGGGAACTTTGCCTATTTAATGGGATGTGATCTGGATTTCCAGAGTCAAGACTTGCGCGATGAAGTGACTCGTTGGGGCAAATGGTATCTGGATACCACAGGCGCGGATGGTTTCCGTCTGGATGCGATTAAACATATTTCATCCTGGTTTTTCCCGCAATGGTTAGATGAAATGCGGTATCATGCAGGCAAAGATTTGTTTGTGGTGGGTGAATATTGGTACAACAATATTGACACGTTGCACTGGTATATCAATGCCGTTAATGGCAAAATGTCGGTATTTGATGTGCCACTTCACTACAATTTCTATTACGCCAGTCGTTCCGGTGGACATTACAACATGGGGACTATCCTCAATGGCACTTTGATGCAGCAACGTCCCACCCATGCGGTTACATTTGTAGAAAACCATGATTCGCAACCCTTACAGTCATTAGAAGCGCCAGTAGAACCCTGGTTTAAGCCCTTAGCTTACGCGATCATTTTATTGCGCCGCGAGGGTTATCCTTGTGTCTTTTATGCCGATTATTACGGTGCAGAATACGAGGATTATGGCAAAGATGGTAATCGATACAATATTTTCCTTCCCTCTCACCGTTGGATAATTGACAAACTTCTCTATGCTCGAAAAGAGTATGCTTACGGGGATCAATATGATTACTTTGATCACTACAATACAATTGGTTGGACGCGCTTAGGGGATCATGCTCATCCAAAAGCCATGGCGGTGATTATGAGTGACAGTGTGCCGGGTTACAAGTGGATGGAAGTGGGTAAACCGAATGCCAAGTTCTATGATTTAACGGAACATATCAAGGAACCCATTTACACCAATGAATGGGGATGGGCAGAGTTTCGGTGTAATGGCGGTTCGGTTTCCGTGTGGGTTCAAGACTAGTCGTACCTTAACGTCACGCTTTTTCGATGTAACTTGTAACTTGTCCCCAACCCATGTTTTGAGCAGTGGCTTAAAGGCGACGCGATCGCACTACCTCTGTTATAATTCAGTCCGCGTACGCGGACTTTGTTTGTGTAGCAGCGATTTTAATCGCCATGGCAAAAAGCTCGCTGTTCCCCTATCTCAACCGTAAACTTTAATTTTGTCTGGCTATTATAGGTGATATCTCGGCTATAAACCAACCAAATCAGCATCAACGCCCCTATTGTCAAATCCTGTCAGATAGCATACATCAGCCGTTCCAGAATGGCTGGAGTTGGAGAACTCTTGAGGTGTGGCTTTGTTCTCAGCTTGAGTTTTCTGGTGACTGGGTAAACCACTTTGTAGTTCGAGAGCGATCGCAATCCACTCGGATAGAGAAACACCAACACTGTCAGCTTGTCGCTTCAAGACTGCATACACTTCATCACTCAGTTCTAGTTTGACAACTTGGCTCACGGCTATGTTCCTCAACGATTCCTCTGTAACCCTAGAGTAACATTTCCTAAAACTTCATGACTTTGATTGATACCCAGCTTTCGCCATCTGAAATTTTTCCTAGGCGGCTTTTAAATTTAGTGATGGTTGCAGGGTGGCAATTTGGGGAACTTACGCTGTTGGGTTTCGGCGCGTCAACCCAACCTACATCAGCGCGATCGCACATTCACTTCCACATAATAGAACTACCAAGTACAATTTTCTTTACTTCTTGAATATTGTCTACCGAGAATACGAATCATTCATTGTAGTTATCACACTATATCCAGGTAGGAGAAGTCGTTATGAAAAAAGCTAAATACAGTAAAGATGTCGATGCCCTTCTGATTGAACTATCCGATGATGATATTGCTTATGCAGAAGATGAAGGACGAGTAATTCTTCACTACTCAAATAATGAAAAGTTAGTGTTAATTGAAATTTTAGATTTCAAGCAGTTTATGTCTCAACAGATTATTGCTGAACTTATTTCAAAGTCTTGATTTACGCATAAATATAAAATCTAAACGGTTTACTGGATAAAAATAATTAGTCAGTTTTAACCGACTTGAGCTATAAGCCAATAACTTGAGTTCTTGGCGGGTAACATGGGCTTACTCAAGCTTGAAATTGCGACAACAACCAAGCGCTCACTTTACCATGATTAATTTGCCGACTACGCCGAAAGGCTTCTTCCAATAGAGAAATCTCTAAACCAGGAAACACCTGAGACTGGTAAATTCGCCGACTCCCGCCATTTTGAATCTCAAAGGCGATAACTTGAACATTTTTGACATCAATAATCCAATATTCCCGAACTCCCAAGGATTCGTAGAGGAGACGTTTTTCTCCTTTGTCATCGGCTAAAGAAGAATAGGCAACTTCAATGACTAAATCAGGGGGTGGATAGATATCAAGATTGATGATTTTCGCTTCCCAAGGTACGATTTCCGCGTTGTCACCGACATAAAACGAGACATCCGGTTGGGCTTCCTCACAGCCTGTCTTACGATACGTGCAGTTATCATGACCATCAAAGTCAATGTCTCGAATACTGGCAAAGAGGGCAATCGCAGCAATAACAATGAAATGGTCGCGGGAATGGGGGTTACCAAGTGGAGACATCTCTAGCCTCATGTATCCGTTATAATAATAGCCTTTCGCTTTTTCGTAGGCTGGATCACTGATTGCCTGAAGGTATTCGTCCCAAGTCGCATTGACCCAGGTATCGGTTGGTAGTTTGGCTTGCAGTTGACTCATGACGACCTTGCTGATGGCTCGCGATCGCTGATATTGTAACTTAATCCGAATGGCACGCTCAGATAAGGATGGTGGGCAATGCCCACCCTACTAGGCTACGATTAAGGGTTTCGGCGATCCGAAAATGCTTGTTGAGCGTGCCATTGAACTTAATACCAGATCCCCGACTTCTTGAAGAAATCGGGGATCTCATCTAATTCACGTTAGTGTGACAATCCTGTATTATTTGCCTCCAGCCATGGCTTTTCGATAGTCTTTAAACGACTGATAGAACTCTTGTTGATTATAGAGGTGACATTTGTCGGTAATCTGTTTCATCAACAACCAAGAAAAACGACATTCGCGCAATTCATCCCCCCAATTTTCCTTGAGAATCCGATGCGCTAACCGCAAATTATAGGACGGAATCGCACTGGAAATGTGGTGGGGAATGTGAACATTAATATCGTGGCAGAGAAATTCGACCCAACGGGGATATTCACAGTGAACCGAACCAAATAATTGAGCCTCAGCCTCATTCCATTCCGGTTCTGGGGTAAAGGGAATATCCGGTGATGTGTGGTGAACAATGGTAAACGTACTCATCCAGAAATGGTACACCAACCAGGGAAGTAACCAGAATTTGATCACTCCCCATACACCTACCGTGGCAAAGAGTAAGGGAAAGGCAACGGCGGCAAAACCGATAACCAACAATGCGGAAAACTTAATCTGAGAACGTTGTTTTCCTTGAAAATTTCCCCATTTAAAATGCAGTAAAGACCAATGGAATATCGAACCAATCCACCAAAAGCGACCGCGTATTAGTTGGTAAAACCACTGGACTAAAAGCGAGTTGCTTGCATGATACTCAGGTGTAAACGGTTCCCATGCATTATCTTCGCCAAGCTTATTCGTGTGGGCATGATGGTGGTTATGGAGAATACGCCAGCTATGAAAGGGATAAAGTAAAGGTAAAAATGCCAGGTGTCCCACCAAATCATTGACCCAACGGCGATTGGCAAAGGAACGATGACCACAATCATGACCGATGACAAAAAAGCCAGTCAATGCTGTACCCGTGAAAATCCATAATAGCGGTAAACAAAACCAGGGTGCGATCGCTAAACCCCCATAGCCTAGACCCACCATTAAAATATTCACCAGAACCACTGTCCAGGCTTTGCGACGGTTTTTCTCAAACACTTCACGCGGTAACGTTCGCAAAATGTCTCTTAACCGTAAGGTAGTCGTCACCCTTGTCATCGAGTAAGCGGAATTTTGTTCTTTGATTGTCGATATAGTCATGAAAGAATTTAATACATGAGATGTTGGTGAATTGCGAATAATCAGGCAAAAAAAATCATGCCCAGCCGTCTATTACTGGCAGATAGAAGGGTATCTCCTTGTGCTTATCCGTCAGAGTTGACAAAACTTAGCACCCCGAAACTGAGTTCTGGGGTGCAAAAACAGCATGAATCAAATCAAACACTACTGTTCCCCTTAATTATTGGCGTCGGATTGCGCCGCAGCCAACCGTTGTTTTTGGAGGATTTGGAGCTGCTGCAATAGTGAATCTACTTCTGCTTGCAAATGTAGATACTTGACTTGCTGATCAGCCTGGTAAATCGACTTCATTAATTTTATCAGGCGTTGGTCACTCGTGTTGCTTACCATCCCGCGATCGCTCTCGGTTGCAGCTTCCCGATTCGGGTTGGGTGGACAGACTACACTAGATGAACGATTTAGCATTCGTTAAATAGTTATTTTTACTTACTCACACCACAGGCTATTGTATCTTGAACATCAAGTTTTGTTGCATCATATAGGTCAATTTTATGACTGGCTGAGGTATTCATTATGAAAGCCAACAATCTTGATAAGCTGGAACCCCCATCTGTCAAGTATTTTCCTCTGGGTAGGCAAATTATGATAACTCCTGGTTAAACTCCCTGTTGGTTATCTTGACGTTGGGCGATGACGGCGTAGAAAGGATCACCCCCGCCAACGCCTAGCATCTGGAACAAACTGGGAACCGGAGAAGAACGGGAAATCACTTCTGGGGTACTAAATCCGGGTACAGATTGAAAATAACCCTTGACAAGTTGCACACGACTGGCTTCAGTTCCGTCTCGCCATGCCGCGATCGCTTTTTGGAAGAACATACGATTGGAAAAGCTGATAATGGCGATACCACCAGGTTTGAGGATGCGGTGAATCTCCTGAAACACGGCATCAGGGTATTGGAGGTACTGAATCGAGACACAGTTGAGAACCGCATCAAACGCTTGATCTGGCAAAGGTAACTGAGGATTTTTATTCAGATCCTGGACAAAATAATGATTTAAGCGGGGATTGCGTGCTAGTTCCTGTTCATTCATCCCATGTGCCTCAACATGGGCGAATTCCATGTCATCGGGCAAGTGGGATACGTGACTACTCATCATATCCAGGATGCGAGTATGGGGTTTCAGGCGTTCTCTATAGAGTTGAGTGAGTTGATCCAGAAACCCAGCATCAACATGGGTGACAAAGCGAGGGAAGGAGTAAAACAGGGTATCGTCGGTATCGTCTAGTTTCGTCCGTTGGTTGGATTGCAGCAGCATAGTCTTGATTCGGAAAATAGGATGCTATCTCTTAGTGTGACATCCTCCTACATCAAATCAAAGATTATGATGTAGGCTTCCAACATCGCTGTTAGACATTGCTGCCCTGCGCCACTTATCTAGGCAAAATGCCCCCGACAGCCCGACTTGACAGCCAATTTCTTTCCCCCAGAGTCCCTGGGTACTTAGTTGCTCATAACCTCGATTACAAATCTCCTGTGCAGAGGCTATATCCCTATCGACTTCATATTTGCATTCTGGGCAACTATGCCACCTATCAGATAGTTCTTTTCTAACCTCAATGCGACAATTTGGACAAGTTTGGGATGTGCCTCTGTGGTCAACTTCAGCGACATAAACACCGCGTTGTTTAGCCACATAATAGAGGATATCCCTGAACTGACCAAACGCTGCATCAATCGTATGTTTGCCCAGGAATCCTTTAGCCATGGTGCGGAAATCAATGTCTTCTAGGAAGATAGTTCCCGCCATATCACATAGCTTATGGGCTAGCTTGTACTGATAGTCTTTTCGCTTGAATGCAATATGGTTGTGTAATTTCTCTACTTTGCTTCTGGCTTTTTCGTAGTTCCTAGAACGTTTCTCTTTTCTGGATAGTCTGCGTTGCAGCACTTTAAGCCTACGGTGCATATTCTTGAAGAATTTGCGCCCCGGTTCTACGAAGCCATCACTGGTAGCCAAATAACTATTCAATCCAACATCTACCCCAATAAAGTGACCATGAGGCACAGCATCAGGGATAGAAATATCAGAACAAATGCTGATAACGGTAAACCAACCCACCGCTTTTTTAATTACCCTAACCTGCTTAACTACAAACCCATCAGGGATTGGGCGGTGTAAATTGATCTGAACTTTTCCCAATTTGGGTAGCTTGATCTGCCATCCGGTTATTGGATTGACTACAAATTGAGGGAAAAGCATCGACTTCATTTGCCCATACTTTTTGAATCTTGGAAACCCATAACCCCGATCCCTGAAGAAGTCCCAAGCATCATGCAGCCGTCTGATGGTTGTTTGCAATACCTGAGAGGGTACTGACTTCAACCTAGGGTAATTTTTTTTAGCTTTGGGTAAATTATTCTGTTGTTGCTGATATCCAGGAAAAGGGTAATCAGCACTCATTATGTATTCTGACTCCTTACTGCACCTATCCACAGGACACTTTCTTGAAGCAATCCAGTCCTTTAGCTCTCTAAGGGCATAGTTGTAGACACCTCTACAAGTTTCAAGCCACTCATTGAGCAACTCGACTTGTTTAGCATCAGGGTAGATTCGATAGGTGTAGTTTAGATTCAGCATACACTGATCATAATGCCTTTTACTGTAAGTGTCAAATTGCGGTAAGAGTCAATTTCGGAGGCATTGAGCCTCACTCAATTGACTTGGGGAGTGAAGGCATCTCAGCGCCAACATTGAGCGAAGTCGAAATGTATGGCGCGAGATTTATAGCTCCCCAAACCCCTCTTTAGTTAAGAAAAATTACGGAATGTTAAGGATACGCATCCCATGACTGTTTACGGTTGTGAGCTGATCGCCTTTGAGGGAGTTAGCCCTAAAAAACGGCTTGCAAACCAGCCGTCAACCGCCAATCCGTTTCAAGCTGCGGGCCATCCAGAGAACGATAAAGAGGTAATTCAAACTCAATCGCCAACCGACTTCCCTGGAGATTACCACTAGGAGCATAGAGATTAACACCAAAGCCTAAATTTAACTGGGTGCCACCGCGTCTATCTGGATCAGCCGTAGGAATCATCATCGGATTCAGACGAGAGTCAGATCCATCAATATTTCCCCACGTCTGACCATTGAGACGAATTGAGGTACTCAGCCAATCTGTCCAGTTATAAGCCGTCCAACCCGTGAGCATCAGTTGATTACCGAGTTGATAATCATTACTATTTTCACCCAAGCGCAGCGTCGCGATCGCTTGGCTGCCCCAAGACCAATTGTTACTCTGACCTAAGTAAGTAATACCGGGTAGTAAGTCAAAAGTGCCAGAACCGATCTGCATGGGATAGGGTAAAATCTGGTCATCACCTGCTGGGGTATTGTCTCGCTCCTCAATTGAGCCTGTGGGGAAACTCATGCCGATATTCAAGTGCAAGCGCTGTTGGCTTTGATCGAGGACTTTGTAAAGTGCTGTGAGTTTGATATCACCGAAGCCTTCTGAATTTGTAGTAAAGCGCACGCCGCGACGAGTGACATGATCCATTTCTTTGAAAACATAAGGTACCATCGCCATCAACGTCAGGTCATTGGTTGGTGCATACATCACCCCCAGTGCGTGCATTTGCATGGTCATGCGTACCGGAGTCACGGGAAACTGTTGCAAAACCTCGGCATCGCTGAGGTTATCTGTACCCTCCCGATTACCGTCCATGTCCATAAACCGATAGCGGTAGGAGAACATCCATTCTCCAGCACTATGGGTATGATCACCCATTACGCCAATAGGAGCATGTCCATCGGGTCGTCCTGAAGTCCATCGAAAGGGTTCTATTTGATTATTGCTATCGGCAAATTGGACGTTTTGATCGTCTAAATTAAAGATTGGCAGCGGAGTTAGAACTTCAGGAGTGGATTGTCCGGTTGATATCTGATCGAAGGAAATGGGATGGCTCAGATCCGCTGAAGTTTTTTCCGGCAAGTCTAGAACACCAAGCGGGTTAACCTGAGCATCTCGCTCATGTTGAGGAGTCAATGAACGTTTGTCCCATCGATCATAATGTGCCTGTTGTCCATCTATAATCGGATCAATTTCCCTAGAGAAATCTACATTCGCTGGTTTGGTTTCCGATTGAATTTCCCACGTTTGTGAGATTGTATCGGGAATTGGTAAGAATAGTTTTTGGTTTATCCTTGGCAAGGTTTGTGCATTCACGCTTATCGGACACATCCAGATAATTCCCATTATGACCCAACTGAATCGACGGTGATCTTTTTTCACTGAATCAACCCCTCGTTAACACAACGTATGTAAACAATGCCTATTATTTTGGTTGGGGCTACGGTTTAAGTCAAAAGACAGGTTGTCAAACTTGATGGTGAAGGGTTTGAGGGCAATTTACTTGCACTTAATACAGTACCGTTTTATGCCAGTCCGACTACTTATGAACCATGAACCATATACCATGTACCATGAACCCTAAAATCCCCAATGACACGAATCGCCTATGCCTGTCTACGGTTGTGACCCGATCGCCTTTGAGGGAGTTACGGGTCAGCGTTATTGGTTTCACGAACCGTTTCACTTTACCGGAATCACCGATATCGACGAACGGCTGAGTAGTTTCCCCGTGGCTGTCTTTTTGCCACAGGATCGACCCGCCGATCAGACACCGTTGGTGATTGGTATTCAAGGGATGTGTGCGCCTTATGGCTGGAATGCCTTTATTGTGCCAACGCTGACCCAAATGGGGATTGCTGTGGCATTATTTGACACACCCCTAGCAGGTGAACACAGTTTCATGCGGACGTTTTCCGGGGTGGCGCAGGTTGAAATTAAACCGCTTCTGGATCGCGGTATTTCCTTTGATACTCAACTGATGCTGCGGATGTTTAGCGTTACAGCGCGAGATATTGGCTTAGTGCGGAATTTTTGTCGCGATCGCTATCATCTCACTGATCCTCGGTTGGCGCTATTTGGCGTCAGTATGGGTGTTTTGTTTAGCGCATTCGCCTTTACCACAGACGGAATGGGAGAACGATTACTGGGTGCGATCGGTCATGCTAACCTGCAAACCTTTGCCAAAAGCTGGGGGGGCTGGCTTTTGCCAGAATTGGCGGCATCGCCGCTAGGTGGGTTAGCAGAAGCATTGCTGGGTAAAGTTCAACCGGATCTCCAGAGTTTCGTTCCCCTCTTACGAGTTGCTAATTCTCTCAAACATCCCGATGAGTTTGGTCAAGCTTGTAACCCGATGACGTATGCGGATCGAGTAGACTCTCATCGTCGGATTCGCTTTTTGGTGGGGAAGCGCGATCGCATGGTTAATGTCGCAGATGCCAAGGCTTGTGCCAAGCGATTTCCGAATAGTGATTGTTATGTCGTTCCGGGTATGGGTCACGGGACAAACGATTTCGGTTCTACGTTCGCCGATCATGTTCGCTATTTTCTGGTGACTCAGTTGGCAGATTGGCGAGATTAATGGCTAATATTATGTTCTGTGGAATACCCTTTTATCTTAAGTCCTGTTGAAAAGGAAATCGCGGCTAAACCAACAAAGTTCGCTTGACGAAATGAATAAAAACTAGGGGTTTTGAAACCCGCGCAGGCGGGTTTCGTTTGTGTAGCTGCGGTTTCAACCGCCCAGTTATTTAAAAAGGACGAATGACGAATGACGAATGACAATCTCCACCGTTCACTTTAATTGTGTCCACCTACTTACAGTAGACTCAATCTCAGCCAACTGCCGCTGAAGTGCGCCTGTGATTAACAAAGACTCCGCCTTGCTTAATCCATCTTCTAACGTCGGGCAAACCCCACAACGCCAGAGATAAAACCCACCATTCCAAATCACGGATTTTTGGAATTCTGAAGCTTTTCCGGCTAAAACATCCTTAATTTCTGCCCATAATTGTTCCTTTGACTCTAGAGGAACCTCCTTCCCTTCAAAGCCATAGTCCCTAGGGTGAAGTTTCAGGCGTTGGTAGGGTTCGCTGTCTCCAGGTTTATGGGTCGAAATAATCGCTGTCCGTTCACGGGGTAAATCGCAACTTCCCTCTAACCCCTTAACTAATGTGTAATTATTGACACCTCGTAATCCTAATGTTCCTTGCATAAATTCTTCCGTTGGGGGATGGACAAACCCAGCCACTAAATGCACGTTTCCAGCATAAGGAAGCCAAATTAATTCAATCGTGGCAAAGGGGGGACGCTTACCAATCTGATCCCGATAATTCACCAAACTTTGAGTTGCCGGAAAATGGTTAGGGGTGTAGATAAAGCCAAAGCGAGTTGTTTCTAAAGCCTGATGAACTTGGGCAAGATTAAAGCGGGTAAAATCGATGCCCAATCCTTGCCATATTTCCACCAGGGGAATGCCATATTTTGTTGCCATACAGTCGCCGCCATGTTGAATGACCGGAACCCCTGAAGCCGCCAGCATCAGCGCCGTTAATAGAGTAACTGGGGCGGTTCGCGATCGCCCGTCGTAAGGTGTCCCCATTACGGTTACCATCGGATCACCAGATAACCGGGGTACTGTGCAACCTAATTGATCATACGCATCCAACATTCCTGCTAGTTCCTCACTCGTGGGGCGCTTAATGCGATGGGCGATTAAAAATGCTCCAATTTGAGCCGGAGTCGCTTCTTCATTCAAGATCATTTCTGTGGCAATGGCTGCTTCTTCACGAGTTAAATCTTTGTGAGTATGGCTACCGCTACCCACTTTTTTTAGCAGTTCTCTGAAAATAATACTCATAATGGGGGATGAAAAATAGGACGATTGGACTATGACGACAATGATTGAGGACAATAACAGATTGACAGAGAACCGTTCGTGAATCCTGAACAAAGATGCAACGACTTCGCCATTGAGTGAACACTGTGAGGATTAGTTAACAAATCTAAAATTAAATTTTGTGTATTATTTGATACAGATTTTAATTTTAGTATATTCTGATACAAGAAGAGAATCGAGAATCAGACGGCACAGATATGCAAAATCCACAACCGCAACCCCCTCCAGCCAACCTCTCGGCTAGTTCAATTTTTCGCTATCTGCAACCGGGAATGTGGCTGAGATTAGAGGAACTCCCCAATCCATTTGCCCACTATGAGGCGTTGATACTTTCCCAAGTCTCGGATCATGAATGGCTGACTTGGATTCCGGAACATGGAGAATATCTGCTAGTGCTGTAGCCACTTCCAGCGAAAGGATAGCCTCCTCTAGCTAAGTTGTTCAGCCAATATCACCTCCATACAATGCTCAAACGTATAGAAAATTTGGAGTTTTGGTAATGATCAAGACTAAGCTTTCCCCCTGCGAGAGTTTACTCTATCACTGGATTCGGTTTCATACTAGAACCAATCATAAAGTAAATTTTAATTGGCAGAACTTCCAGGCTTGGACAGCAGAATTCCTTGAACATTCAGTTAGCTTGAGCGAAGTTTACGCCGCGCTTACAGAATTACATAAGCTGAAATTAATTACTGTACAAGGCACCGAAGTTGCCCTAAATACGCCCCCAAGTCGTACACCATTAGAACTTTCACCATTACCCCACAAATTATTAACCACCCGCCGGAAACCCAAGTTTTTTTCCTGGGGTTCCCTGATGACGTTAATCTTTTTAGTCTTCTGGTTAGGCTCAGGCGTTATGTATTTTAAGTTGTATTCAGGAGACTCAAATCATTATACCAATCCTTATCAATTTTTGGGCGAAAAAATAAAATAATTTGATTTCCCAATTTAGTCAATAGGGGACGGAAAGGATGAAGGTTGAAAGAGTTTGCCCGAATGTAGGGGCTCTTTTCACTATTATCTTTTTTGGCTTCACCCGAATTGCACTAAACCCGCCCCAACCCAATGACAAATGACAAATGACAAATGACGAATACCTTAAGCATCAATCACCACTTGTCCTTCCGGCACAGCACAACAGGTCAAAACCATACCCTCCTCTAAATCAGCCAAGGCACTATACTCTTCGTCATACTTCACTTGACCTTTTAATAACTTTTTAACACAAGTTCCGCAAGTACCAGCACGACAACTATTGTCAATTTCAATGCCTTGGCTTTCAGCCGTATCCAGGATAAAGTCCTGCGAATTAGCGTCAACCTGTTTCCAAGATGCCGCAAAAAATAGCTTGGTTTGAGCTTTATCGCCGTTGGTTTCTGTCTCAGATGAAGGTTGAGTATCCTCCGGAACAGTCTCCTGAGTTTCTAGTTCCGGTTCTATAACAACTCCATCCTTAACTTTAGCATCAAAGTTTTCAATTAATAGATTCCGCAGAATCGGTTTTAGGTCATCGCAGGCAATTCCTTTTTCCAATACGTCTCCGAGTTTAGCATCTTTGCCCACTTTTCCCCCCGTATAAAGATTCACCCCTTCGACAGGATTGCCATCTTTACGAACTTTCGTACCCATTAAGCCAATATCGGCAACTTGAGGTTGTCCACAGGAGTTGGGACATCCTGTCCAGTGTATCCGCACTCGTTTGGGAATGTCTAATTCTTGATCCAGTTCTTGCGCTAATTTTAATGCCCGTTGTTTGGTTTCTATTATGGCAAAATTGCAATAGCGATTCCCGGTACAAGACACCAATGAACGGGTAAGCGTAGAGGGATGAATCGGAAACTTATGGAGTAAATTTTCACTCAGAAACGCTTCTATTTTTTCATTGGCAATGTAGGGAATAATTAAATTTTGTTCAACGGTTAAGCGAATTTCACCATTGCCATAAACATCAGCTAATCGGGCTAAATCAAACATGGTGTCGGCTGACAAGCGCCCCACGGGAACCAGTAAGCCAACATAACTGTATCCTGGTTGCTTTTGGGAATAAACCCCAATGTAATCTTTTTTCTCTTGGGTAATCTCATCCTCAGGCGCAGCCGGGAGGAGTTCTTGCCCGAATGTTTTTTCAACTTCTGCCCGGAATTTCTCAACTCCCCATTTATCAATTAACCACATCATCCTGGCTTTTTGGCGGCTTTTTCGTAATCCCTCTTTTAATCCGTTCTGAGTATAAACGGTGAGAATCGCACCACTCAAGTTAATTACATCGGCTTCATTTGCCGGAACCCAAGCATTTAAGGGAATCGCTTCCACACAACGCTGGGCTGATAAATAACCGCCGACTAAAACATTGAAGCCTAATTTTCCATCCCGATAGGCAGGGATAAAGGCAATGTCATTAATTTCCGCATGAATGGAGTTATCTCTTCCTCCTTCAATGGCAATATTGAATTTACGCGGAAGATTAGTAAATGCATAATTGCCTTCCCCGTTATTGGTAATCATGTCCTGCAATTTTTGCAGCATATCACGGGTGTCAACTAACTCGTCAGCATCAATTCCAGCCACGGGTGATCCGGTTAAATTCCGCACATTATCCATTCCCGACTGTATACTGGTCAGATTAACGGATTGCAGTTGATGGAAAATTTCCGGAATATCTTCTAAACGAACCCCTCGCAGTTGAATATTTTGGCGAGTGGTAATATCGGCGCTACCATCATCACCATAACGCTGCACAATACTGGCGAGAACCCGCATTTTCTCACTGTCAAGAGAACCATTCGGTATGCGTAAACGTAACATGAATTTGCCGGGAGTCACTGGACGGAAAAAGACACCTAACCACTTGAGGCGGAGTTCTAAGTCAGTTTTATCAACATTTTCCCAGCCAAGTTGGATTAAGCTTTCCAGTTCATGTTTAACGTCTAGCCCATCTTTCTCGGCTTTGGCTTTTTCCACTTTATTTATTTTTTGGGATACGTCTTTTGTTGTAGTCATAGCGCTATTTTGATGGATTTTTCCGGTTTTCAGTTCTACTAAAATTTACCCTCTTAATTTCAGTAAGGTAAGCAAGGTTAAAGGGGTAAATTGTATATTTGGATACGCTTTTAAGTTGAACTTGAATAAACTGCATCATATAAATGCAATTTGTGAATTAAATGTGTATAAATCATCGATTCTGTGAAACCATAGGAAGAGTGAGGCTGAAGTGGCACACCATTCAGTCTGGGTAACGATGCAATTGATCAAACAATGGACAAACTTCTTAAACAAGCCACAGTTGCCACAGAGCAAGGGGATTGGTTGTCAGTCACTCAATGTTTGCAGCAATTACCGTTGGATGAGTGCAGCCGAAATCGTTTCAATCCAGAAACAAAGGAATTGCCTCTAGGATTGGCGATGGCGTTAACGGTTCTGGAACAGGGAGATTTTCAGGCGCGTTGGGATATTGCCAAGGTTTTGCCACAATGGGGCGAGAGGATTGTGGCACCGTTGATCGAGATTCTGGAAGATGAGGAGGCGGATTTAGAGCAACGGTGGTTTGCGGGGCGGATTTTGGGGGGATTTAATGCGCCTGAGGTGATTCGGACATTGGTGAAATTACTGGATCACAGTGAAGATGAAGAGTTAAGTGCGATCGCAGCTAGTGCGTTAGCCGCTATCGGACATCCTGCGGTTGAGGCGTTGACTGATTTGCTGGTGAAACCGGAATCTCGTCTTTTCGCCACTCGCGCTTTAGCTCAAATGCATTGTGCAGATGTGATTAATCCCTTATTGAGCGTCGTTCATGATCCAGATGTACAGGTGCGCGTCACTGCCATTGCTGCCCTGAGCAGTTTCCATGACGATCGCATTGTACCCGTTTTATTGGTGGCATTAAAAGATTATGCCGCGTCTGTGCGTAAAGAAGCGGTGATCGGGTTAGGCTTAAGCGCCTCCTCAGAGACAGATCTCGATACATTAATCTATCTGCAACCCCTGCTGTATGATCTGAACTTAGACGTCTGTCAGCAAGCCGCGATCGCGATCGGTAGAATCGTTACTGATCAAGCAGCCGAGGCGTTATTTCCGGTTGTGCGATCGCCTTTAACACCCGTTCCCCTACAAATTACCATCATTCAGATATTGGCGCGAATAGAAACGGCGACTGCATTGGACTATTTACACCAAGCCTTACCCACCATAGCCGAAGACTCCATCTTAGAAATCGTGCGCGTTTTTGGGCGGATTGAAACCCCAAATCTGAAATACCAAGCCGCTAAAATCTTGCTAGATTTCTTTGAGTCGGGACATCCCAGTGTTGAAACAACCGCAATTAAACAGGCGTTAGCCTACAGTTGGGGACAATTAGGAATCTGCGACGCCATGAGTGCTTTATTCCAACTCCAGAATGATCCTCAAATGAGTGTAAAATTACACGCTAATGCGGCAATCAAACAACTACAATAAGGAAACAGGGAACAGTAAAATTATCTTGTCCAGTGAGAACTAAAACCTCCGTGAAATCAGTGTGACTAACATCTCACATCCCCACCCCCAACACTCAAATAAATCCGAGAAATCAGTGTTACCGTAATCCCTGTTCAACTAGCAGCGTATTCAGCCAAACCGCTACCTCAGAAGAAACAGCAGGAGTGATTGACTGACGATAATCAATGCGGAAGCGATACCCTGCACGTTGATAAACGCCACGGGTTTACTGTACCCATTCGGTCGAGTAAACCGTACTCTTTGATGACTCCAATATTTTAGGATGGTAATCATTAGTAAATTAGTCGTTAAAACCGAATTGGCAGTGCTGTTGGTTTGCCTACTATGGGAATCAAGGGATAGATGGTAATCCTCCATCACTTCCCCAAACAACCTATTCTCGGAGAGATAAAACTATGGCACTTGTTTATTGGAATCCTCGGCGTGAAACCGAATCCCTGCAACACCAAATCACTCGCTTATTTGAGGATGCTTTAGCCCCACGTTCTGAGCAACAGGCTGAATACATGTCAACGGTTCCGCTAGCGGAGATGCAAGAAACTTCAGAAGCCATTCATCTGAAGCTAGAAATTCCCGGAATGGAAGCTAAAGATATCGACATACAAGCCACTGAAAATGCTGTTTATATTAGTGGCGAACGCAAGTTTGAGCGGAACAGCGAAGATAAGGGTGAAACTAAGAGTGAATTCCGTTACGGCAGATTTGAGCGACTTATTCGATTACCCGCCCGGATTCAGCATACGAATGTGAAAGCTGAATACAAAGATGGAATCTTGAATCTGACGTTGCCGAAGACGGAACAAGAAAAGAACAAAGTGGTTAAAGTTCAGCTTGAACCAGCCGCTTAATGGCAGGTTATCTGAAATACCTGAATGTCGGCTACCCACGATAAATTAGTAGAGACGTAGCTTGCTACGTCTCTACTGTAATACTAATACAGCTTAACCCAAGGTACTCCTCGTTTAGGCAGACTGCTGACGAATCGTTGTCGCAGATCATCGGACGTATAGGATACCAATAAACTCAGGATACTCATGAGAGTTGATATCAGCACAAGCTGTAGGGGAAGACCGATTAAAATGAATGCCAAAGCTAAGAGAGCAAATAATCCTGTGCTGATAGTACAAACGCGACGAACTTTTTCAATCAAATTCATCGATTCCCGACAATTCGGACAATGCTTGGTATGTCTGTGCCATCGGTCATAAAGTTGTTCATGATTCAATTCTTGATAACCCTCGTCCACAGTTCCTTGCCAGGAAGGACTTCCACCAGCAAATTCATCCAACCATTTTCTGAACGTTACAATACCTAAGTCAGCAGGCGAGGGCATAAAATAAGCCTTTTGCCATTTTTTGTCCAAGGATGACTGAATAACTTCTTGAGAATGCATAATGGATAAGTCTTGGTCAGTCAGCTTGTAAGCGAATGAGTGCTGCAATCCCGTGCGGAACGTTTTAGGTAGAAGCTGAACCCAAAAATTCTTTTGACCTGAATCGCTATCTGAAATAAACTTGCCAATATACCGACAGTAACCGGGTCGCGTCGGCACAAAATACAACTGAAAGAGCATCATTTTGCCGTTGGAATAACGATAAATTGTTGTAGTTGTGCAGGGGGGCGTAAATTGTCGCGTTGCGTCCATATCTTTGTTGACAACATTGTACCCTTTATGCTTCAGGGTAAATCCAGCGTCAGCCGACGGTTCTGCTACTGTTTCAAACGGCTGCATGGGTATGGCGTTTTTTGGAGAAAACAAACCAATTCCTTCATGTAAAAATTGAGCATGGGAGGGATCAAAGCTACTTTCAACGGACACCGTGTAGCCAACGGGAACTTCACTCATGTGCCAATCTGTGGCAGATACATCCAATCCGCATTCCGGTATCGTCGCCGGACGTTTTGAGGTACAATCCTCAAAGGCTGTTGAACTATCGTCGAGCCATACCCACAGCAGCCCTTGGGCGACTTGGGTGGGATAAGTAGTTACCTGCGATCTGAAACTGTTGCAGGTGGTTTCCTCTGCCTCGCTACCTGCCAGCATGGGGATTTTGGTACATTTCCCTTGTCCATTAAACGACCAACCATGATGTCTACACATTAGGGTTCCGTCTTGATTAATCGTTCCCCTGGATAACTGTGCCAGTTTGTGAGGACAAGCATCATCCATGACTGTCCATTTTTGATTTTCATCTCTCCAAATTACCAGTTTCTTCCCCAGAAGTGAGAGAGGTGTTGGATGAGAGGTATCGAGATAGCTGATTGGACTAATAGGATACCACTGCTTCGTCCATGAAAATTGGTTTGCCATACTACTCAGGGATTCCTTTTCCTAAAAATGTATCCGTTCCTTTCCTGTATAAATATTAAAGCGTTTTCCGCGCAAAAATCCGACTAAGGTGATGCCAAACTCTTTGGCTAACGCCACCGCTAAACTGCTGGGTGCAGATACCGCACAAACAATCGGGACACCTGCGGTTAGACATTTCTGTACTATCTCAAAGCTAGAACGTCCACTCACCAGAACAATGTGGTTGGTTAAAGGTAATTGATTACTCAAAAAAGCAGCGCCAATTAATTTATCCAAGGCGTTGTGGCGTCCCACATCTTCTCGTACTGAGAGTAATTTTCCTTGGGTGTCGAATAAGGCGGCGGCGTGTAATCCTCCGGTACTTGAGAAAATCCGCTGGGCGGTGTGTAATTGTTCGGGTAAACTATAAATAATATCTGCACTAACGGTTAATCCGGCTGAGATAATTGGACATCCCCGTAAATGTAGGGCTTCTAGACTGGCTTTCCCACAAACACCACAGGCGCTGGTGGTAAAAAAGTGGCGTTCTAAGGGTTGTAAATTAACCGATAATCCGGGTCGAAGTTTTACATTAACAATGTTATAACGCTGTTCCCCATCGACATCCGGATCAACACAATAACTGATCTGCTGAATATCATCGCGATCGCGAACCACTCCTTCACTGTACAAAAACCCCGCCACCAGTTCAAAATCTGCCCCTGGTGTTCGCATGGTAACCGCTACCGTTTGCTGGGGAGAGACGAGGCGAATCTCCAAGGGTTCTTCCGTCGCCACCTGATCCTGGCGCGATCGCACATTCTCCTTCTCCACCACCCAAACCCTGGTTTTTGTCTTACTCCCCATCGCCATTTTCATGGTTGCGCTAATCTTCTGCGTTCATTGGACTTTTTCTAACCGTACCAGGGCATTATAATCAGGAATCGCCACTTCAGGCGATCGCTTATTCTTATCTAAAAGTATATTCCCTTCGGGCCAATGCACTTGCAGGTTCCCGGGTTTCACCGGTGCCGTACACACTCGTGCCTTCAACTCTCCTACCTCATTTTTGAGAATTACCCAATCCCCATCCTTTAACCCCAACGCCGAAGCATCCACCGCACTGATTAACACCGCCTCACGCACCGCACCTGTAATCGCATCTTTCTTTTCCTGCACCATACTATTAAACTGCTTCCCGCGTCGGGTGGCGACGAAGAAACATCCCTCAGGTAAATCCCGTTGTGGTGGCGATAACGGAGTAAACCGCGCCTTCCCATCGGGTGTGGGAAAAGTCCAGCCAAAACAAAGATGAGAACCCCCATATTGAAACTGATCTCCCGCTTCTTTGAGATGTTGAATCCCCGCATATTGGGGAATGATTTGGGCAATTTCTTGGCGAATCGCGGCTGTTCCATCGAAGTTTAACGGCGAATTCCCCTTATTTTCTGCGGCTAAATCGGGACTAACTCTCCGTGCCAATTCCATGAATACTTCCCATTCTGGACGCGCTTCGCCAATGGGATTTCCCTGAACTTCGGGACTGAAAATGACTCGTCGTTCTGTCGTGGTTTCGGTTACGCCTCCTGGCACTTCATACCGAGTGGTGGCGGGGAGTAGAATTACCGTATCCGCCGGATCAACTAACATTTGGCTAGAACAAATAATATCCTGATGCACCCGCAGGGGAACGCGCTTTAATGCCGTTTCCACATAATCGGGTTCGGGTAGCACTTCTAGGAAATTTCCCCCCACCGAAAACAGGACATCCAACTCTCCCGCATAAGCCGCTTGAATCATTTCTGATGCGGTTAATCCTGGGGAGGTTGGCACATCAAATCCCCATTTTTCACTCAACTGTGCCGCATTTTCTGAGGTAATCGGCTTCCCTCCAGGGAGTACCGTGGCGTAGCATCCCATCTCCGCCCCCCCTTGTACTCCAGAATGTCCGCGGATTGGCATCAAGCCACAGCCCTCTCTGCCGACAAAGCCTTTGGTTAGTGCTAGATTAATTAGCGATCGCACGTTATCTTCGCCACATTCATGCTGGGTAATCCCCATACTCCAGACAAACACCGCCTTGTTCGCCTCGGCTATCATCTGGGCAAATTCATACATCTGCTCACGAGATGCGCCAGATAGCCGTTCGAGTTCCTCCCAGGATTGAGAGTCTAGGCTAGCTTTTAAGTCCTCAAAGTTGCGCGTATAGGTGTTAATAAACGAGTGATCAACCCAATTATTGGCAATTAAATGTTTCAGTGTACCATTAATAAACGCCATATCCCCGCCCATATTCACCAGGAAAAAGTCTTCGGCGAATTTCGTGCCAAATAAAGCACTTTCGGGAATCGATGGCACCCAATAGCGTTCCATTCCGGGTTCCCGGTAGGTGTTAATTACCACTATTTTGGTTCCCGCCTTTTTTGCCCAGTGGAGATACTTCACCGTGACGGGTTGGTTATTTGCCACATTCGACCCAATGAAGACTAATAAATCTGTCCCAATCCAGTCTTTATAGGAACAGGTTGTCGCCGCTACCCCTAATGCATTTTTCAATCCAGCCGTACTCGGAGAATGACAAATTCGCGCCGCATTATCAATATTATTGGTTCCCATTGCCCGCACCGCTTTTTGGGCAGCATAATAGGTTTCGTTAACGGTGCCGCGACTGGTGAGATAAAAGCTGAGTTGATCGGGTGTCGTGGTGCGAATGCGATTGGCGATAACATCCAGGGCTTCCTGCCAACTCAGCCGATGAAATCCTTTCTCTCCCCGTTGACGCATCATCGGGTAAGGAAGTCGCCCCATCTGTCGCAGTTCAGCGCTTTTTTTGCCCTGCAACCGAGATACATCTGCCAGGAGTTCGGGGTCAAAAGCTGGCATTGTATTCATCCGCAGCAGTCGCAACCGGACATTACAGACATGAATCCCCTCTAATGTCCAGTCTTTCATCCCTGTGGTGCCTAATGCACAACCGTCGCAGACGCCTTGGTTGAGGATATCCCAGGCGTAGGGAAGTTGATCCCGATTTTCCCAGATGGCGCGAAACACTTCCCAGTAATTATTCGGGTATTGTTCGCCGATACCGAAGGGTTTCCAGGTTGCCCAGTGTTCAGGCGTCCAGCGCTTTTTAGGTTGAGGTAACATGATTTGGAGTAGTGCTAACGCTTGCTATTCTTTAACGCTACCATTTTCCTATTCTAATCCGATAGTTTGGTTCGCTCTATCGCCTTTCCACTCGATCATCAAACCTAATCCTAAGTAGGTCGGTGTCAATAAAGCTATCTATATTAAGTTCAGTAAATAAACCTCAAATCCTTACAAATGACAAATGACAAATGACAATCTTCACCGTTCACGTTAATTATGTCCACCTACTTATAGGGTCAAATGTCCAACAATCCATACCGTTTTTGAAGTTGCAGCAATTTTAGTCGGGCTTCCCCTGCATTATCGGCTAAATCAGCAAACTCTAAAAACCGTTTCAACTCTTTTTTGAGCAAATTCCGTTCCACCTCTAACGTTTTACGTCCTAAATCTGGAGGGAGAACAATCATATCAAATAAAGTTGCCCGTTCCTTATCAGGATGCGGGCGCAAAATCCGCCCCCGCCGTTGAATAAACTGGCGGGGATTTCCACTACTAGCCAGAATAACAGCGGTTTTAATCGCTGGAATATCTACCCCTTCATCAAGACAGCGAATTGCCACCAATCCTTGTAATTTACCGGTTTCAAATTGATGACGTAATTCCTCTCGTTCGGCTAAAGGCGTGTCTGCTGTATAGGTGTTAATCCGATATCCAAGTTCACTTCCCAATAACCGGGTGACGGCTGCTAATTGACGAGTGGTTTCCTGACTTACACTGCCTTCCACTGAACCATCTCCACAATAAAACAACGTGTGATAGGTCTCTAATCGTTCTGCCATTAACTGTTGCAATGCGGTTAACTTGTTAGCCGCTGACCCAATTAAACGAGCGCGTTGCATTAATAATGCAGTTACAGTATCATTATTCTGGATATCGACACCTTCATTATTCATTAGCGCCCAGCCAATGCGTTTAGTAAATTTGGCATAAGCGATTGATTCAGTTTCGGTTAATTCCACTAATATTGGATAGTAGAGATAATGAACTAATGCCCCTTGCTGAATCGCATCCGCTAAAGTCAGTTCAGGTTGCAAAACTGAGCCAAAATAGTTGAATAAGCCGTGGGTTCCTTCCTGATCAAAATAGCGTTCTGGTGTCGCAGATAGGGCAAGACGTAAGCCAATGTTGCGCGGTAAACTTTCTTCTAAGCGTCGAGACCCTAGGTTATGGGCTTCATCACCAACAATTAAGGTTTTGGGGGGAAGGTATTTGAGTTGAGATTGTAACCCCTCTGTGATCAATGTGGCGTTGGTGGTGATAATTGTCAGAAAAGATTGATTACCCGATTGTAAGTTATAAAGGGCAGTAGATAGTTGATTTTGCCAATGGCGTACATTTTCAAATGCCAGAATCGGTTCTAAATTAAACGTCTGACATTCTCGCGCCCATTGGGTAACTAGATGACGATAGGGACAAACAACCAGTAAGACTTGTAAGCCGATTTGGTGATAGAGTTGGGTTGCGATCGCGAGGGCGGTAATTGTCTTGCCACTCCCTGTCGCCATCTTCAGCGTACCGCGTCCCTGATTGCTAAACCAGTTGGTTATCGCTTGTTGCTGGTAGGAACGCAGGTGCAGTGATGGGGGTATCCGGGGACAACCTGGTGATATCATGTATTGAAGGCAGATGGTTCCAAGGGAAGACGTACCGTAGGGGCGCATGGCGTGCGCCCAATTTATGTGCAGCAAACCCGAAATAATAACGTTTTCGATAGATAAGATAACCTAGTCGGGGCGGGTTTAGTTACATCAGGGTGAGGTAAGACCTGTTAGTAGTGAAACCCGCCCCTACACAACATTCAAGACGTAGCATGCTACGTCTCTACAACGTCCCAAGCCTTTCCACGATACCCAAAATTAAATAATTCTGGATGCAGAATTTCTGCCAAAATTTCTAACGAATCCACTAATCGGGGTCCGGGACGATTAAAATAAGCATTGCCATCGGTAATATACACTCTCTGATTCCGTACCGCCTGTAACTCTGACCATTCTGGACGCTGACTTAACTGCTGGGTTTCCTGATGGGTTCGCTCTAAATCAAAACCACAGGGCATAATAATCATCACCTGGGGGTCAGTTTTCAGCAGTGCATCCCATTCTAAGTACGGCGAATGCTTACCCAAAGCGGCAAATAAATGATGACCTCCAGCTATATCGACTAATTCGGGAATCCAGTTACCACTCGCCATTAACGGATCAATCCATTCAATTGCGGCGACTGTGGGTTGATTGGCGAGGGAGAGGTTCTGTGTCATGTGCTGAATGGTGTCCACACGAGATTGGAGTTGATTCAGCAAGGGTTGCGCGTCTACGCCTAATGTAGCCGCTACTCGTTCAATATCTGCCCACACGTCGCTTAATTGATTCGGCTGCAAGGAAATCACTTTTGGCTGACTGTGGGTGAGTTCAGCAACCGCTTTCTCCACCTCTGGAAGATTGACCGCACAGATATCACATTGATCTTGAGTAACAATGTGGGTGGGTTGTAATTGTTCTAGGATATCGGTTTTAATTTGGTAGAGGCTCAGGGCGTCCTTGACTAAGCGACGCACATCCCGGTCAATTTGGGCGCTGGGTTTTTCTGCATCCAGTCGCGCTTCGGTACAAATGGGGCGGCTTTGGATTTCGGGAGGATAGTCGCATTCGTGCGATCGCCCGACAATTGCATCGGTTAATCCTAAAGCGGCGACAATCTCGGTGGCGCTGGGGAGTAGGGAGACTATTTTTAGGTCAGATGGTGGCATGATGGAGTGAAGATTATATTTTTTCAACGCAGAGTAACGCAGAGGGTTACGCAGAGGGGCGCAGAGGATTTGAGAAGTTTTGAGGGAAGGTTTTGTAGAATTCGAGAAACGATAAGTTATCACCTGACAAGTTTGCTTTAGGGGATAAAAGCACTCACTCGAAATTCATGAGGTTTGATTTGTTACTTTAACCGGATCTTTGTGTTAAAACTTGTACTATTATCCGATAACAAAGTTTAGGTGATTTAGTTCTAATATGAAAGCATTACTCGTCTATCCCCTCTTTCCCAAGACATTCTGGTCTTATGAAAAAATATTAGAATTAGTCGATCGCAAAGTTTTGCTGCCTCCTTTAGGGTTGGTCACTGTTGCGGCTATTTTACCACAGACGTGGGAATTTAAACTGGTGGATCGCAATATCCGAGCCGTCACTGAAGCGGAATGGGAATGGGCGGATATTGTGATTCTTTCAGCGATGATTGTCCAAAAAGCGGATTTACTGGCACAAATACGGGAAGCCAAACGGCGAGGGAAACGGGTGGCTTGTGGGGGTCCTTTCCCCACATCTGTTCCCGATGGGGTGCAGCAGGCGGGAACTGATTATCTGATTTTAGACGAAGGCGAAATTACATTACCCCTGTTTGTCGAGGCGATTCAACGGGGAGATGAGACAGGCATATTCCGTTCCAATGGGAAAAAACCGGATGTGACAAGCACGCCAATTCCTCGGTTTGATTTATTGGAATTGGATGCTTATGATTCAATGTCGGTGCAATTCTCGCGCGGTTGTCCGTTTCAATGTGAATTTTGCGATATTATTGTCCTCTATGGACGCAAGCCCCGGACGAAAACACCCGCCCAGTTATTGGCAGAATTAGACTATCTCTATGAACTGGGATGGCGGCGGGGTGTGTTTATGGTTGATGATAATTTCATTGGCAATAAGCGGAATGTCAAGTTATTGCTGAAAGAATTAAAGGTTTGGCAAGAAGCACACCAGTATCCTTTCCGATTTAATACCGAAGCCTCTGTTGACTTGGCACAAGACACTGAACTGATGAAATTAATGGTCGAGTGCTATTTTGATGCCGTGTTTCTGGGAATTGAAACACCGGATGAGGATAGTTTACAGTTGACCAAGAAATTCCAAAATACCCGCAGTTCGTTGGCTGAATCAGTGGATATTATTACTGAGGCAGGATTGCGGGTGATTGCTGGTTTTATTGTCGGTTTTGATGGGGAAAAATCGGGTGCGGGTTCGCGGATTGTTCGGTTTGCTGAACAGACAGGTATTCCGACTACAACCTTTGCCATGTTGCAAGCGTTACCGAATACAGCTTTGTGGCATCGGTTAGATAAGGAGGAACGACTCCGGGGCAAGGATGGTAATATTAACCAGACCACGTTAATGAATTTTATCCCCACTCGCCCTTTAGAAGAAATTGCCCGGGAATATGTCGAGGCGTTTTGGCAATTATATGAGCCGGAGCAATATTTAGATCGGGTGTATCGGTATTTCCTGAAACTCGGAGAACCCAAGTGTAAACCGCCATTTAAATTGCCGAGTTGGGTAGATTTAAAGGCAGTGGCAATTGTGTGTTGGCGACAGGGGCTGAAACGGAAAACACGCTGGAAGTTTTGGCATCATTTATTTAGTATGATTCGGCAAAATCCAGCGGTTTGGGAGCATTATTTAATTGTTTGCGCTCACAACGAGCATTTTATGGAATATCGTCATATTGTCCGGGATCAGATTGAGGGACAGTTGGCGGAGTTTTTGGCACGGGAGGAGAAGTTAAAAGCCTCTACAGAGAATCGGAAAACTCAGGTGACTGTATAACATCAAGTGTAAAGTCAGTAAACAGTGATCAGTGAACAGTTATCAATCAGCAGTGCTAAGTCGAATGGCACTGACTTAAGCTGGGTTCGTAGTAGGCACTTTAGTGCCAGAAGCGCTAAAGCGCTGACTACAAACTCTAAAGTCAGTGGCATTTGTGCTAAGTCTGTGATAACTGATAACTGACAACTGATTACCTTGGGCAAACTGGCTGAGGAATGTAGTTCCCGATGGACTTTTAGAGGAGATTGGTGGCTTGAAAGTCTTTACCCAAGATCTGCGTTCATGGGCAACAAAACTCTTTGGCAACTTTTTTGATATGTTCTACAGTTCAATTGGTATAGTCTTGAATATGTTGCTAGTGATAGTGGTAACCATTATGTTACTCGCCAATCCCGAACCTTATCGCAAAGTTTTTATCCTCCTTTTTCCCGCCTTTTATCGCCACCGAGTTCAGGAGATTATCGATGAATGTGAAGATACTCTGGGAGGTTGGGCAGTCGGTATTCTCTTTAACATGACGGTAATTGCTATATTGAGTGGGCTTGGGTTATGGATTTTGCAGGTACAATTGCCTCTAGCGAATGGTTTGTTAGCGGGTATATTCACATTTATCCCCAATTTAGGACCCACTTTGAGTGTGATTCCGCCTGTAGCTTTAGCTTTAATTGATTCGCCATGGAAGACAGTAGCTGTGGTAATTTTATACGTGGCTATTCAACAAATAGAAAGTAATATTTTAACGCCGCTGGTTATGCAAAAACAGGTATCTCTACTGCCAGCAATTACGTTATTGTCTCAGATTGCTTTTGCGATATTTTTCGGCATATTTGGTTTGTTTTTAGCGCTTCCTATTGTTGTTGTGGCTCAGGTTTGGTTAAAAGAGGTTTTAATCAAAGATATTCTGAACCAATGGGAATAATTGATTAATCACAACATTTTGTCGGTTGGAGTAAACGAAGTTAAACCCAAAAAACTGGTATCATTTTTTTGTTTATTGGGTCTCGTTTATCGACACAACCTACTCATTTAATTTTATTTGAATCTGGCTACCCGCGACATTTCACAAGACTAATTTGTCTTTATTCGTTATTTGTCATTTTCCAATACCTCACAGAAGGATATAGCCTGATTAAATCTTCAATATTGTGTTGCATGGTCGTGCAAATTGTCTCTAAGGGTAAGTCATTGGTGTCATAACCAAATGGATTTTCGATTTCAATGCCAATTTCCTCAATCCCAAACACAGCAAAACTAATTACACCCACAACTACCCCAGTTAGCCAATTCAGTTCATTAACCATAGGAAATGGCAGTGATAGGCAATAAATTAATAACAATTGCTTCAAATGAATTGAATAAGCTAAAGGGATAGGAGTTTTGAGAATCCGTTCACACATCCCTAAAAGGTCAACCAGTGTATCGAGTAACTTCACCATGGCAGTGAGTTGATAGGTGTTGAGGTAATCCCGTTCATGCTGCTTTTGCAGATAATCTCCAATCCAAAAAGCAATTTCCAGGGGTGGGTGATTCATGGATTGGAGGATTTGATATTGCTCTGCTGACATCAACGGTTCTAATTCATGGTGCAATCGCTCTCTTCGGAGATGTTGCTTAGTCGCTACAGCAAACGCTACTAATAAGCGCAAGGTTTCCTCTTTAGCCTGTTTATCTTCTGAGCTATTTTCGGCGATTGCAGTCCAAATATGACGAGCCAAGTTGCGAACTGTATTAACTATCATTCCCCAGATTTTACGACCTTCCCAAAAACGTTCGTAAGCCGTATTGGTTCGGAAAACTAAAAGTAAACCTAAGACAAGACTGGGAACCACTCCACTCAAAACGGGCAAAGATACGGAAAATCCAAACTCATGAAATAGTGAAATAACTAAACCAAAAATACTGCACAAGATGACGCGAGGCAAAATAGCTATAATGACTGAGCCTTTTACGCTTAAAGCAATACGAAGCCAATTATTTTTCTGCCAATCTGGGTCATTAATTAAGGCTGATAGGACTATTTTATTTTTATTTGCTGCTTTTCTTGATTTTTTTAAATTCATTTTTTTTCTTCTTTAATGCACGATCTATTTTTATTGTTTGATGTCTTAAATTATTTTAAATAATTAGCAATAAAATCAAACAGATTTACATCAATTTTTTGTTTGTTTGGTCTCGTCTCTCGACCCAGCCTACTCCTTTGATTTTATTTAAGAACTGAAGGAATTGCTGCCATTATCTGTGATGTAATGAATTCCGGTGTATCACTGACACTAATTGGAATGTGAAGGTCGGATTCTGCATACAAATGACGCCGTTTGTCAAGTAATTTTTGCAGTGCGGCTGTTGGATCGGTTGTTTGTAATAAGGGGCGTGTGGTATCATCTTGCAGACGCTGTATTAATAGGTTTACAGGTGCATCTAACCAGACAATTAAACCTTGGTGTAGATAACTCCAATTCATCTGTTTGAGTACAATGCCACCACCTGTGGCAACAGTCAAGTTAGTGTAAGCGGATACTTCTGACAAGACTTGAGCTTCTAACTGGCGAAATTCGTCCTCCCCCCTGTCAGCAAAAATCTGGTTAATGGTTTCTCCTGCTACTTGCTCAATCAGGACATCTGTGTCTACAAAACGATAGCCGAGTTCTTTTGCCAATCGTTGTCCTACGGTGGTTTTACCGACACCCATCATGCCAATCAGGTAGACATTGATGCCTTTTAATAAATCGTTCATCACCAAAGCGTTTCTCTCTCATCTCCGGGTTAAGACGAGTTATATTCTACCTGATTGAACATATAAAATTTTGAGGTGTCTTAGCTTATTGTGCTTGGGGACAAAGTTTTCTCTGCTCAAGGATAGCCGCGATCGCTAATAAATCATCAACCTTGAGCGGTTTGGCGATATGGCTGTCAAACCCTGCGGCTAGGGCGAGTTGCCGCTCTTGCTCAGTAGCCGCCACCGTCACTGCGATCGCGGCAACATGATACCCTCGTTTTGTCTCTAAGCCTCTGATTTGACGGATCAGCCAATAGCCGTCTTCTCCTGGCAATAGTAGTTCACATAGTAGAATATCCGGTTGAATGACAAATGACAAATGACAAATGACAAATGACAAATGACAAATGAGCAACAACTGACACACCTGCCGCTCATTTTAGCCGGTCCCATATTGCGGCGTACTGATCCGGATAGCGTCACGGTTTGGCTGGCACTGAAAGCGCCGAGTCTAGTCAGGCTTCGAGTTTATACCACGATCGCAGGTCAGGGGAAAACTGTTGATCGGGAACGGCTGGCTGGATCACGCGCCACTGTAGCTGTGGGCAAATACCTGCATATTGTTGCGGTAACGGCTAAACCCGTTGATGGATACTTACTTGAACCGGGACAAATTTATGCCTACGATTTGGACTTTGGCGATCGCAATCAAACCCTCAACGACGCTCTCAACGCCAGAGACGTTTTTCCCCTGATCACCATTAGCTATTTAGACCACAATCTGCCCACCTTTGCCATGCCGCCGGATGATTTAAATCATCTGCGGATCGTTCATGGTTCCTGTCGCAAAGCCCATGGAAATGGACAAGATGCCCTACCCCTGCTGGATGGTTTGATCGAACAGTCAGCCGATCAACCCAATCATAGACCTCATCAACTCTTTTTAACCGGAGACCAAATTTACGCCGATGATGTGGCTGATCCCCTGTTAGCCGCCCTCAGCGATGTCGGGAATACGTTACTGGGTTGGCAGGAAATTATGCCCTATAAAGGGGATTTTGTCAATGGGTATTCCTGGAAAAAAGTGAGTGAATGGAAACCCGGACAGCGCACAGAAATTGCCCGAAAGTATGCTGGCTTAACCGCGATGCTGGAGAATCAACCTCAACGCTCTAAAAGCCATCTATTTAGTTTGGGTGAATATTTGGCGATGTATCTGTTATCTTGGTCGCCAATCCTTTGGGTAAATCCCTTGACCAAAGGCAAGACAGGAGGGAAAAAGCCGAAATCATGGGATGAGGAAGTTGATGCCATTCAAGACTTTTCTAGGTATTTGTGGCAAGTCAGGCGATCGCTAGCGAATGTGCCTACCTATATGGTTTTTGATGACCACGATGTTAGCGATGACTGGTATTTGAATCGGGAGTGGTGCAACCGAGTTTTGGGCAAACCCCTGGGTAGACAAATCGTCCAAAATGGACTATTAGCTTATGCCCTGTGTCAGGCGTGGGGAAATACACCCGAACAGTTTAACTCGGGGCAACCAGGAGAAAAATTCTTGCAAGCGTTGCAACAATGGTCAGCATCCGCCGGGACAGATGCATCCGCCTGGGAAACGATGGGAAAATATTTGGGAGTCCCTGAGATTGACGCTGAAACAGGACTACCAAGGTTGAGACAGGATGGAACGGTTTTAATTCTGAATCGAGACTATAGCGATCGCACTCCAACTTTAACCTGGCACTATAGCGTTAGAAGTTTTAAGCACGAAGTTATCGTCTTAGATACGCGGACGTGGCGCGGTTTTCCCATGGGAGAGGAGCAAGCGATCGCGCCGCCAATGCTATTATCCCCGACAGCCTTTGATCAGCAGATTGAAGCTCCTCTAGACAAAACCGATCAGCTTAAAGCAGCGGGCAAGTCGAGGATTGAAGCCACATTAATTGTTTTACCGACAAACCTGATCCATGCGTCGTTAGTGGATATCGCCCAACGGTGGCATTGGCATCAGGGTAAAGTATTTGGCACAGATGTGGGGGATTCGTGGAACTTTCACGATGTCGCCTTTAGTAAGCTGTTAACCGCCCTATTTCAGCGACGCGATCGCATTGTGCTGCTGTCGGGAGATATTCACTATGGCTCCGTGGTTCGCCTCAACTATTGGTCAAATCTGCGTGGGAAACTCCAGAGACAAACAGCCGGCTATGTCTGGGAAGCTGAAGAGAGGGACAATCAAGATGCGGCATCGGTGCTAGTCCAGTTAACCTCCAGTTCGATCAAAAATGCTGAGTTGAAGACGTATTTAGTTCATACTAAAGTTAAATCACTGGCATTAGAACAACCCGAATATTGGGTCGGATGGCAACAGCCACCGCAACTGGTGGAAATGATCGCTACTCCCGGTAAAGTGATTATCCAGGATTTGCCCGTTCCCAATCAGGAACCCTTTTGGCAGCAAATTCATTCCCCTCAAGGCAATGGGGACATCGCTTGGCAAGTCGCCCTCAAAGATGCGCGATCGCAACCCGACTGGCGGTATCGGACAGAATGGAGTAAACGCCAAAAAGCTGAACCCGTTCCTTGGCTGAAACGACATCCTCAGCCAGAATCCAGCAAAAAGCCACCCTTATGGCGAAGAGTTTTATTCGGTTCTCTATCCTGGTTATGGCGCAATCGCTGGTTACAAGAGGGTGACGAAATTGTGGGATGTAATAACATCAGCGTTGTCAGTTTCCAATGGTTACCGGATGATGCCAAAGCCGTGATTCAAGAGGTCTATTGGCATCCACCCTGGAAGCCAACGAGTGTAGTTAAGAGTCGTTATTTTGCGCCACTGCGGTTAGAGTCGCCACCCCCATTGCCCACAATTAATAGATAACAGGCAACAGGGAATTGTACAGAATGTCTTAATCTGCCTTGGTAAGGCTATATCTTTACTTGCACTACCCGCAAACGGTAATATTCACTACAGTTCTAGATCCAATTTCGACCAATCTTGGAATACGTAGGGTATACATCAAGGAGGAGGGGTGTAGTAAACGTGGCAGTACAATGGGATCTCTACAATCCAGAAGACTTCTATGATGAGCTGTTCTCAGCCAAAGGGCAGCCACGACCATCAGCCGCTGCCTTAATTAAGTGGATGCAGGGATTACGCCCTGATGAACTCCAGCGACACCGGGAAACGGCTCAAATTGCTCTGCTCAAGTTAGGCGTAACCTTTAGCGTCTACAGTGATAATCAGGGCATCGAACGGGTGTTCCCTTTTGATATTATTCCCCGGATTATCTCGGCTCAGGAATGGCAAACCTTAGAGGGTGGACTCAAACAACGGATTAGAGCGCTGAACCTCTTCCTCAAGGATATGTATGGGGAACAGCTTATTCTTAACGATGGCAAAATCCCCCACGAAGTTGTGTTTTCGGCAACGGGATTTCTCAAGCCTTGCGTCGGCTTAAAGCCGCCAAGCGATGTCTGGTGTCACATTACCGGTACGGATTTAGTGCGCGATCGCGAGGGTCAATGGTATGTTCTGGAAGATAACCTGCGTGTACCTTCGGGCATCTCTTATGTTCTGGAAAATCGGCGGGTGATGAAAAGTACATTCCCGGCAATCTTCCAAACCCTGGCAATTCAACCCGTGGACGATTATCCCAGCCACTTGCTAGAAACCCTGCTCAATTTAGCGCCACCTCAACTCCCTGATCCCACGGTTGTTGTCCTTACTCCCGGTATTTACAACTCAGCCTACTTTGAACATTCCTTTTTAGCCCAGCAAATGGGTGTGGAACTGGTGGAAGGTCGAGATTTAGTCGTCGTGGATGGCTATTTGCAAATGCGGACGACGAAAGGATTGCGGCGAGTAGATGTGGTGTATCGTCGTGTAGATGATGATTTTTTAGATCCTCAAGTCTTTCGTCCGGATTCCTTCTTAGGCGTACCGGGATTGATGGAGGTGTATCGCCAAGGGCGAGTCGCCTTAGCTAATGCACCCGGAACAGGTGTAGCCGATGATAAGGTGGTCTATGCTTATGTCCCAGAAATGATTCGGTATTACCTGGGAGAAGAGCCAATTTTAGCCAACGTCCCCACCTATTTATGTTGGCAGGAAAAAGACCGTAACTATGTCCTGAATAATTTAGAAAAATTAGTGGTGAAGGCGGCTAATGAATCAGGAGGTTATGGAATGTTGGTGGGTTCAAGTTCCACCGAGGTAGAACGGGCAGATTTCGCGGAACGGATTAAAGCCAATCCCCGCAATTATATTGCTCAACCGATCCTCTGCTTGTCGCGAGTGCCAACCTTGATTGATGATCAGGTGGAAGGACGCCATGTCGATTTACGCCCTTACATTTTACATCGGGGAGATGATATTTATGTTCATCCCGGTGGATTAACCCGTGTGGCGTTGAGAAAGGGTTCTCTGGTGGTGAATTCATCCCAAGGGGGCGGAAGTAAGGATACCTGGGTACTTAACCACTCCTAAACCAATCGGGCAAAGGACGAATGACGTAGCTTGCTTCTCAAGGGAGCGAGTATGACAAATGACGAATGACGAATGACAAATGACAAATGACAAATGACGAATCACGAATCACGAATCACGAATAACAAATGACAAATGACGAATCACGAATGACGAATGACGAATGACAAAGGACTAATTTATGCTAAGTCGGGTTGCTGATTCTATCTATTGGCTCAATCGCTATATCGAACGGGCAGAAAATATTGCCCGGTTTGTGGATGTTAACTTAAATTCCATGCTGGATATGCCACCCGGAGTCACCCAGCAGTGGGAACCCTTGGTGATTACAACGGGGGATCGAGATTTATTCCGCGATCGCTACGGGGAGGCGACGTCGGAAAATGTGATACACTTCCTTACCTTTGACTCGAACTATCCCAATTCAATTTTATCGGTACTCCAACTGGCTCGCGAGAATGCTCGTTCGGTTCGGGAAGTGATATCTTCAGAAATGTGGGAAGAAGTCAATCAATTTTTTCTCATGGTTAAAGAGGCGTCTCAAGGAGGAGCATCGGGAGCATTGCCTGATTTTTTCACCCAAGTTAAACTGGCTAGCCATCGCTTTGCTGGGGTGATGGATGCCACAATGACCCATAATGAGGGGTGGCATTTTGGGCAACTGGGTAGATTATTAGAACGGGCAGATAAAACAACCCGAATTCTCGATGTGAAGTATTTTGTGTTATTGCCTTCGATACAGTGGGTGGGAACGCCATTGGATCAAATTCAATGGATGGCATTGCTCAAATCGGCTAGTGCTTATGAAATGTATCGCAAGTCTCAGCATCGGATTACGCCGAATGGGGTGGCTGAGTTTCTGATTTTAAACCGCCAGTTTCCCCGCTCCATTCACTTCTGTTTGGCGCAAGCGGAACAATCATTGCATCAAATTACTAGCACCCCCCGTGGAACTTGGTGCAACCCAGCCGAACGGGGGTTAGGGCGCTTGTGTTCTCAACTCGGATATCTGACCATAGAAGATGTTTTTGAGGATGGCTTGCATGAGTTTTTGAATCAAATGCAAATCGAAATTAATCAAGTCGGCAATCAAATCTCGAAAACATTTTGTGCGGTAGAACCAGTTGGTTAACATTATCCGAAAAAGTTGTAAGCTGTTCGGTACTTAAACCATAATCTCAAGAACGACAAAATCATTGTGGTGCACCCATATTGTTCATTGTTCATTGTTCATTACCAATTTATCTAGATGCATAATAGATTGAGAAGTTTTGTTTTTTTAGTAGTATTCAAACGTTATAAAAAGGAATAAAAAATGCCAAATTTGAGACAAAAAATTATAGCTAGAATATTACATTTTTATCCTTTCTATAGTGGTTGTGGTACTATAGGTAATTCTCTGTGGATTAGAAAAATTGCAGGTGAGAGTGATGAAATAGTTTGGACTCGGTTACCAAACGGAAAATATATACGTGCATCACTCAGTGATTTTAACGGACGTGCTGTATTTTACACGGGTGATTGTGATCGGAAGATAACTTGGCTATGCCAAAAACTTGTACGTCCCGGAGATGTGGCTTTAGATATAGGAGCAAATATTGGTTTAGTTACATTTACGCTGGCATCTATTGTTGGTGAAGCTGGCTATGTACATGCGTTTGAGCCAAACCCACAAATGCAACACTTGATTACAGAAGCACTAGAGTACAATCGTGTAACTAATGTAATGCTTCACCCTTTTGCCCTGGGTGCGGAAGATGCCACCCTTGAAATGAGAATCCCTATAGACCATAGTGGATCAGCCTCATTGATTAAAAAATTTAAACAAAATGTAACGAATATCTTGGTTCCGGTCAAACCTCTATCATCGGTTTTGAGCGACATAGAAAGTAAAAAGATACGTTTTGTAAAAATTGATGTAGAAGGCTTTGAACCCCAAGTATTACAAGGTGCATACGATGCATTTTATAATAATCATCCTGATATAATACTTGTAGAGCTTCATAGTTCTAGTCATTTAGTGGATAAACATCCTACAGTTAAAATACTTAGGAAACTAGGGTATGACTTTTTTAGTATACCGAAAAGTTTAATGTCTGTAAAACCAAGATACTTTGACCCTGAAAAATCCCAATATATCGGACACGATTTATTAGCCGCACAACAGGGAGAAATTTCAAAAGAAGTAGCCGCATTAGTTGGTGCAACTAACTAATGTTGGTGCTAACTAACACGGTTTTAAGCTTGGACTATTAACATAAGACCACTAACGAATTATAGTGCGTTATAAAATTTGCCACACAACAACCTATACCTATAATCAGTCCGTTATTTTAAAACCCCATATCATCAGGCTACGTCCCCGGTGTGATGGGACTCAGAAACTGTATTCGTTTAGATTGGAGATTGAACCCAAACCTGAGAAGATCGTTGAGATGATCGAATTGGATGGGAACGCGATCGCGAAACTTTTATTTAATACCAGCACCGAACAATTAACGATCAGCGCTACATCCGTTGTCGAAACCTGTCGAACCAATCCCGATACCATTCAACTCGAACCGTGGGCAACTCAGTTACCGATTAAGTACCCCGACTACTGGTTCTCTCAGTTACAGCCTTATCAGCAATTTTATGACCCTTCCTCAGGCGATTCAATCAAGCAATTAGCCCAGGATATTTACCATCAAGTTAAGGGCGATACCGTTAACTTTGTCAAAACACTCAACCAACATCTCTACAGCCATTGTAAACCCCAATATCGGGAAAAAGGTGCACCTCGGTCTCCCCGTAAAACCTGGGACTTAAAGAAAGGCTCTTGTCGCGATTTAGCGGTGCTATTCATGGACGTTTGTCGGGTGATGAGATTAGGCGCACGATTTGTCAGTGGGTATCAGGAAGGGAATCTAGAACGATCGCAACGATATCTTCATGCTTGGGTAGAGATTTACTTACCCGGTGCGGGATGGCAAGGCTATGATCCTAATCAAGGTGTTGTGGTTACGGATCGCCATATTCCCCTCGTGGCTTGCGCTTTACCCCGGTATGCTGCTCCGATTTCCGGTGCGATCGCGACAACGAAATCGGTGGGTGAAGGGGCTAAGAAAATTGAGTCGGATATGAAAATTAATTTGTCTATTGCCAGAGATGAATATAGCGGTTTTCAGTCCGATACCATACATTTAACATAAGTCAATGGATTTTAACAATAGACTATGGTAAAATCACTCACCCCAACCCCCACCGCAACGGATTTGGCTCAACTGGCGACTGATTTAATTCGTCAAGCTGGCTGTGAGTACGGCGATGTCCGATTTTGCACCTACCGCCATCAAAATCTTTATGCCCGCGATCGCTCCCTGAGTCAACTCTGTGATAATGTTAGTGCTGGCTTTGGGGTGCGGGTGTTACTGGATGGGGCGTGGGGTTTTGCCGCGAGTCCCTATAAAACGCCAGCAGAGGTGGAACGGATTGTTACCTTAGCCGTGGAAATCGCCAAGGGGAGTCGCCTGTCTCAGCGGACAAGGGTACAACTGGTTCCTGTCGCCGCCTATCAGGATACTTACGTCACTCCGATGGAAATTGACCCCTTTAGTATCCCGATTACTGAGAAAGCTGATTTACTGTTGCATATTAATGACCAACTGCTGGGTTATCGGGAACGGGGGATTAAAAAAGCCTATTCTTATTTACAATTTACCAAGGAAGATAAGACCTTTGCTTCGACAGAAGGTTCGCTGATTCACCAAACACTGTATCGGACTTATCCTGGATTTGGCTGTAGTGCGATCGCGAATGGAGATGCTCAAAATCGCAGCTATGAACGCCCGCCGATGAATAAGGGCTATGAGCATGTTATCCGAGCGGATTTACTTTCTCAAGTGGAACGAGTTGCAGAAGAAGCGATTGAAAAAGTCCATGCGCCAAAAAGTCCCTCTGGTATTCGTTCCACGCTAATTCTGAAACCCACAAACCTGTGGCTGACAATTCATGAATCCGTCGGACATCCCACGGAATTGGATCGAGTATACGGTTATGAAGCCAACTTTGCGGGCACCAGTTTCGCGACAACTGATAAATTAGGGAAACTCCAGTATGCCGCACCTTGGGTTAATTTCAAAGCCGATCGCACTCAACCCGGTGGACGCAGTACCATGGGGTATGATGATGAGGGCGTACCTGCACAAGAGTGGTACGTTGTCAAGGATGGAATTTTAGTGGATTATCTCACTGATCGGGAAACCGCCTATCGATTAGGGCGAGGCAGTAGTAATGGTAGCGCCTTTGCCGATAGTTGGTCAAGTGTGCCGATGGTACGCATTCCCAATTTAGGCTTAGAACCGGGAGTTGAGGGGGGAAGTCATACGGCGACGTTAGCCGAAATGATTGCCGATACCGAAGAGGGTATTTTAATTGATGGCATTGGCAGTTTTTCTATTGATCAGCAACGGCGCAATTTTCAGTTTGGTGGCGATGGGTTTTGGCAGGTAGAAAAGGGGAAAGTGGTAGGAATGTTAAAGGATGTAACGTATCATTCTATGACCACAGACTTTTGGAATAGTGTAGACGCGATCGGCTCTAAGTCTGAATGGCAACAATGTGGGACAAATTTATGTGGTAAAGGTGAACCCATGCAAATCGCCCAAATGACCCATGCTTGTGTCCCCGTGCGGGTGCGAAATATTCACATCGGCGGCCCATCTTAATCCGTCTGTAGTTCGTAGTAAAGGCTTTAGCCTTTCAACGTTTCAACGAAGCCAATAACCATTTTAACCCGCCCAATTGTTAGGTTTAACGGCGCTATTGAATAAAGGGTGGGTTTTGTTGCTCAGTTATCGGTAAGCCGCCCAATTGTTAGGTTTAACGGCGTCATTGAATAAAGGGCGAGTTTTGTTGTTCAGTTATCGGTAAGCCGCCCAATTGAATCCCTAAACCCGCCCCTACGGACGGATATTCAGAAAATCTGGGATAATTATTAAGTGCGATCGCCTATCGTAATCTGTAGGGTGGGTTAGGCGGAATTTAATTGAGTCGGTAACTATTTAATAAACTATCCGCCGTAACCCACCGATAGTCAAGCAGAAAAACCCAAACCTACCGATAATGATGTGTCCTAACCGCTATGGCGGTTGCTATAACAATCCACATTGACCCAAAATCCCTGTATTTTATGGGATATATCAGTATCAGACTATACTGTTTTTTTGAAGCATTTCCCGCCAAAACTCAACCCTCAACTAAATTAAAGCCAAATCCCCTGAATGTTATCGTTTTGTTAAAGCTGGGCTTGTACTTCTGGTGGAGTTGGTTTATCGTAATCCAAATAAGCTGGTGGTGTCGCAGCGGGGATATCCTCCGTTAAGGTAAAAGGCTCCAAGGTTCCGAGGCTCTGAGGCAGAAGGTAGAATAAAAAAACGCTTGTATAGTAAGCTGTTGCACCTTTTTCCACGGGATACTGATTTCCGCTACGTTGCACCAGATAGCTTTCCAACCTCTACACTGAAAAACGTACACTGAAAAACGGGCGCAAGGATGGTGCCCCTACAACCCTCGTCATTTTTGGGTCATTTTAAGATGAAAAGCAACCAACTGCCGAAAAAACAAGGTTTATACGATCCACAGTTTGAACACGATGCTTGCGGTGTCGGATTCGTCGTGCAGATGAAGGGAAACAAATCTCACGATATCGTGGAACAAGGGCTAACGATTCTGGCAAACCTGGAACATCGCGGCGCCTGTGGTTGTGAACCGAACACTGGGGATGGCGCGGGGATTTTAATCCAAATCCCGGATCAGTTTATGCGGAAAGTCGCCGCCGCTGATAACATTACCCTACCAGCCGCCGGTGAATATGGGGTGGGGGCGATTTTTACCTCCCCTGATCCGATGATTCGCCAGCAGAGTCGCCAGATTTTTGAGAAAATCGCCACCGAAGAAGGGCAAACGGTTCTGGGTTGGCGAGATGTTCCCGTGGATGACTCACCCCTGGGGAGTATCGCTAAACTGGGTGAACCGTTCATGCAACAGGTGTTCCTCCAGCGTTCCCCCAACCTGGCTGATGATCTGTCTTTTGAACGGAAACTCTATGTGATCCTGAAACGGGCGGAAAAAGAAATTCGTCAGTCAGAGGTTGACCCCTGCTGGTATATCGCTAGCCTCTCCTGTCGTACCCTAGTGTACAAAGGGATGCTCACACCGATGCAGGTGGGACAATATTATCCCGAACTCCATGATCCGGATCTCAAAAGTGCTCTAGCCTTAGTGCATTCACGGTTTAGCACCAATACCTTCCCCAGTTGGGAACGTGCCCACCCCTATCGCTACATCGCCCATAATGGGGAAATTAATACCTTACGGGGTAATATTAACTGGATGCACGCTCGACAGTCGCTGTTTAAATCGAAGCTGTTTGGCGATGACTTGGAGAAAATTCAGCCGGTTATTGATTTAGAAGGGAGTGATTCGGCGATATTCGACAACTCCCTAGAAATGTTAGTCTTGTCTGGTCGTTCATTACCCCATGCGGTAATGATGATGATTCCAGAACCCTGGACAAATCATGAGTCGATGAGTGATGAGACAAAGGCATTCTATGAATATCACTCCTGTCTGATGGAACCCTGGGATGGTCCTGCGTCTATCGCCTTTACCGATGGTACGACGATTGGGGCAGTTTTGGATCGGAATGGATTGCGTCCATCGCGGTATTATGTGACCAAAGATGACCGGGTAATTATGGCATCCGAAGCTGGGGTGTTACCTGTGGAACCCGAAGACGTGGCGTTTAAAGGGCGCTTGCAACCAGGGCGGATGTTCTTGGTGAATATGGAAGAGGGGCGGATTATTGCTGATGAGGAATTGAAACAGGCAATTATTACCGAACATCCCTATCAAGAGTGGATTGACGAATACATGATGGAACTGGCAACATTAAAAGATGCGCCAGAAGTCCCCCAATCGGAACCCGACACCCTAATTCAACGACAAATCGCATTCGGCTATACCTTCGAGGAACTACGGATGCTGATGGCACCAATGGCACAGAATGGGGTGGAAGCTGTGGGTTCGATGGGTTCGGATACACCATTGGCGGTGTTATCCGATCGCCCGAAGTTACTGTACAATTATTTCCAGCAACTCTTTGCCCAGGTAACTAATCCCCCGATTGATTCGATTCGGGAAGAAATTATCACCTCAGCCGAAACCACGATTGGTTCAGAACGCAACTTACTGGAACCTGAACCCCAGAGTTGTCATTTAATTGAACTGAAAACGCCGATTCTGACGAACGAGGAATTAGCAAAACTCAAATATGTATCCGAAGGGGAGTTTAAATCGGTTACCCTTCCGATTCTATTTGACCCCAAGGCTGGGGTGAAGGGATTGGAAACAGCGCTGGATGAGATTTGTGGGAAAGCGGATAGCGCGATCGCACAAGGAACCAGTATCATTATTCTCAGCGATCGCGGCGTTGACAAAGACCATGCACCCATCCCCGCCTTACTTGCCGTTGCTGGGTTACATCACCACCTAATCCGCAAAAAGACGCGCACCAAAGTGGGAATCGTCTTGGAATCCGGAGAACCTCGCGAAGTTCATCATCATGCGCTTCTCGTCGGTTATGGTTGCGGCGGGATTAATCCCTATCTGATGTTTGAAACCATTGACGATATGATCAGTCAGGGTTTGCTGGAGAATATCGATCGCCAGACAGCCCAGAAAAACTATATCAAAGCCGCCACCAAAGGGGTAATTAAAGTCGCCTCCAAGATTGGCATTTCCACCATCCAAAGTTATCGCGGCGCCCAAATCTTTGAAACCATTGGACTCAAACAAGCCCTGGTTGATAAATACTTTACCTGGACAGCCACGCGGATTGAAGGGGCGGATTTAGACGTAATCGCCCAAGAAGCCATTATGCGCCATAGTCACGCCTTCCCAGACCGAGAAGTGAATGGACATACCCTAGATGCAGGCGGCGAATATCAGTGGCGCAAAGACGGGGAAGCACACCTATTAAGTCCCCAAACCATCCACGCCCTCCAAAACGCCGTGCGTCAGGGTAGCTATGACCTGTACAAAGAATATGCTGCCCTAATTAATGAGCAGACCCAGCAACATTTTACCCTACGCGGACTCCTGCAATTCAAAAAACGCGACCCGATTCCCTTAGAGGAAGTCGAACCCGTGGAAGCGATTACCCGACGGTTCAAAACCGGGGCGATGAGTTATGGTTCAATTTCCAAAGAGGCACATGAATCCCTAGCCATAGCCATGAACCGGATTGGCGGGAAATCCAATACCGGAGAAGGCGGAGAAGATCCCGAACGCTATACCTGGACAAATGAACAGGGGGATTCTAAGAACAGCGGGATTAAACAAGTCGCATCCGGGCGGTTTGGCGTCAACAGTTTGTATCTGTCTAAAGCCAAGGAACTCCAAATTAAGATGGCGCAGGGGGCGAAACCGGGAGAAGGGGGACAGTTACCGGGGCGGAAGGTGTATCCTTGGATTGCTAAGGTACGAAACTCTACCCCTGGAGTCGGCTTAATTTCACCACCACCGCACCACGATATCTACTCAATTGAAGACTTAGCCGAGTTAATTCATGACCTGAAAAACGCCAACCGCGACGCCCGGATTAATGTGAAACTGGTGTCTGAGGTGGGTGTGGGAACTATCGCGGCGGGGGTGGCCAAAGCCCATGCGGATGTGGTACTCATTTCTGGTTTTGATGGCGGAACGGGTGCATCGCCGCAAACCTCGATTAAACACGCCGGATTACCCTGGGAATTAGGGGTTGCGGAAACCCATCAAACCTTGGTATTAAATGATCTGCGATCGCGGATTGTGGTGGAAACCGATGGTCAAATGAAGACGGGGCGCGATGTGGTCATGGCGGCGCTACTGGGGGCAGAGGAATTTGGCTTCTCTACGGCACCTCTCGTGTCCCTAGGCTGCATTATGATGCGAGTTTGTCAAAAAAACACCTGTCCGGCGGGAATTGCCACACAGAACCCCCTGCTGCGTCAGAGTTTCATCGGCAATCCGGATCATACGGTGAACTTCATGACCTTTGTCGCCCAAGAAGTGCGGGAAATCATGGCACAACTGGGATTCCGCACCCTAAATGAAATGGTGGGGCGTGTGGATGTCTTGGAAGCGAAGCAGGCGGTGGATCATTGGAAGGCGAAGGGATTGGATTTATCCCAGATTCTCTATCAACCGGATGTGGGACCCGAAATTGGGCGCTATTGTCAGATTCCCCAGGATCATGGGTTGGATAAGTCCCTAGATATGAGGGTTCTGCTAGACTTATGCAAAGGTGCGATCGCAAAGGGTGAAAAAGTAACCGCTACCCTACCGATTCAGAATACCAATCGGGCGGTGGGCACGATTTTAGGCAATGAAATCACCAAGCGTCATTGGCAGGGATTACCGGAGGATACCATCCATCTGCATTTCCAAGGAAGTGCGGGTCAAAGCTTCGGCGCATTTGTCCCCAAGGGCGTCAGCTTAGAACTAGAAGGAGATGCCAATGACTACTTTGGCAAAGGATTATCCGGAGGTAAATTAATCCTCTATCCCCCCGCCCGTTCCACATTTGTCCCCCGTGAGAATATCATTGTCGGTAATGTCGCCCTCTATGGCGCAACCTCTGGTGAAGTTTATATTCGCGGAATGGCAGGTGAACGGTTCTGTGTTCGCAACTCAGGGGTTAACGCGGTAGTGGAAGCCGTAGGGGATCATGGGTGCGAATATATGACTGGGGGTAAAGTGGTGGTTTTGGGTCCAACCGGGCGCAACTTTGCGGCGGGAATGAGTGGCGGTGTCGCCTATGTGTTGGATGAGAAAGGGGATTTTGCCACTCGTTGCAATACCCAGATGTCCGACTTAGAGAAACTGGAAGATGAGGAGGAGATTGAAATCATCCACCAAATGATTGCCAAACACGTCGAGTACACCAAGAGTCAACTGGGATTAACCATCTTGGCGAATTGGACAGAAATGGTGCCGAAGTTTGTCAAGGTGATACCCAGGGATTATAAGCGAGTTCTGGCTTGCTTGAATAAAGCCGAGGAAGCCGGGTTAAGTGGGGATGATGCGCTAACGGCTGCGTTTGAAGAAAACGCCCGCGATTTAGCCAGGATTAGCGGTAGCTAGGATTGTGGGGCATAACGTGAACAAGTTACCGTAGGGTGCGTTAGCGAAGCGTAACGCACCATTTCCCAAGGCTTTGATCACAGCGAAGCGTAACGCACCATTTCCCAAGGCTTTGATCACAGCGAAGCGTAACGCACCATTTCCCAAGGCTTTGATCACAGCGAAGCGTAACGCACCATTTCCCAAGGCTTTGATCACAGAGA
>NZ_JAVKBY010000149.1:0-37373 GCF_040222985.1 Coleofasciculus sp. F4-SAH-05 | reverse complement strand
AAGAATACTACCTCCCTGTAATGGGTTTTATTATATCACTTGAGGAGGTTATTGCGGGATAAATCCCCCTGTCTTCACGACTTGCTCGGTTTCATCCCTCGGATGAATCGCGAGGGAACCTGCACCATCGCTTTTCTGTAATCGTGTAGAGACGTTGGCTACAACGTCTCTATATTTCAGATAATAAAGGCATCTGCTTGGGTCTTGGTGCTTGGCAATATTGCTGGGACATTTGATAAAATTTGCGAGCGTAAATAACTTGAGTTAAAAGTTGCCAACCTTTCCGAGAAAACAAAGCGGGAAATAATAGGGGAAGCGCCTGATCAAATTTCCCTTGCTTGAAGCCCACTAAACTCCAGTACAACGTCAAAAAATCCTGAATATCTTGCAACGAGGGCAGAGAATCACGATACTTTGGATGGACAAATTGATAAATTTTTTCTTTAATCGAAATATGCTTTTGCAGGCGCTGTTGGAGGGAAAACTTGAGATGATTCCCTTGATGCCATAACGTCCGGTAGGCTAAATGCTGATTCACTAAAATGGCATCTCCATATTGGGCAATTTTCACCCATGAGTCAATATCATCGTAGTTCACTTCAAAGCTGGAATCCCATCCCCCGGATTTGACAAAGGCATCTTTGCGAAAGGCAACTTGTACAGGTGTACCAAAGGGGAGTTGCTCTAAAAACATCCGATAATGAACCTCAGACTGAGGCACATAATCAATTTTGCGATCGCTGATTGGTTGGGTACGTGATACTTCTGTACCATTCTCGTTGACTTGTATCGCTTGACTGGAACAGAGAACCGCTTGGGAGTATCTGGCGATCGCGTTGGTTAATTCCTGAATACAATTGGGGGCAAGATAGTCATCGTCGTCAATGGGTTTAATCCAATCCCCTTGAGCTAGCTTAACGGCGGCGTTCATCGTGGCGCAATGTCCTAAGTTAACTGGATTGCGGTGATAAACCACGCGATCGCCTAAACTACGGATGTATGCCTCTGTACCATCTGAGGAACCATCGTCAGCAACAATCACTTCACAGGGTAACGTTTGTGACAATGCTGATTCAACGGCTCGTTGCAACAGAGACAAACGGTTATAGGTGGTAATGGCAATAGTAAATTTAAACACAATGCAAGACCCGCCTCGACTTACAGACCATTATCTAACAGGTTTTCTTAAATTCCCATAAAGCCAGGATAAAGATTTAGGTATTTTCCACAATACCTATTGATACCCATACTTCGGACTAGACATGAACTTGTAAGACCAATAGAATTCAGCCCAAGAATCCCTCGCTTTAAGCGATGGGAGTGTCAACGAACTGGATATGACTCAACACCCAGCTTATTGAAGTCCGTGAAAACCTTTATTGGATAAGCTTTCCGCCTGCATCTGCTTGGATGAATCATGGAGACTGGCTCTTAGCCGATGGATTGAGGAAAAAAGTAACGAATTTAACCTAAAATATAGTAAAGGGGGTTTTGATCATGCGCTTTATCCCTGATTACTCCCGTCTGGCACGCCCAGAGCAACAACCTGCCAGGGATGCAAAAATCTTGTCGGCTCTCTTCGGAAAATCTCGGAGACTCAATCATGAAAGTATTCACACCGATTGACATGACTGCTACGAGTTCTTTAAGACTTGAAGCGATTCAACATTATATTTTAGAAAAAATTAATAAGTTCATAGTTTATCCTCTGATACAATTCTGGCGCTTCAGCAGTTATTATGGAGCGTTTATTACCCAAACAAATTATCCAGATAAATAATAAAATAAGTAAATTAACCCTAAAAACATCTTAATTGGCAGGGCAAGTATTTTTGGTTCGATGCTTCCAGATCCAACCTGGCTCTGGTTCACTAATTTCGATCCAACCGTTTTCTTCTTTTCCCGTTACCGTTAATTGAGTATTTTTTTGCAGAAGAGTCCCCGTTTGCTGGCGTTCAGATAACGAGCGTAAATTGGTGGGTGTGGTGACAATGACGCAACTCTGGACGGGTTCAGGTTCAGGTGAATGGGTTGTAGATGCAGGTTGAGGTGGATTGGGATTGGTTGTCGGTTCAGATTGAAGTTGATTCTGGGCGAGTTCCACGTTATTTGGCGGCGTCGTCGGCGAGGCGAAGTTGATAATCGGTTAATCCCCGAAATCGCGATCGCGCCTATCATTATAATATTGATCGCTGCCCGGGCTTAAACGTTTAGCCGAATCAGTTTTTCACCGCAGAAGCTGTGAGATCCGGATTGTGGGGGTTTTATCTCATTCGCTCCGAACGGGGGGGTGTTCCTAAATCAATGCACTAAGATTAATCTACGGGATTAGGATTATCGAAAAACGTTTTTCGCCCCATATTCGCTTCCAGGACGTATCTTAAGTATGGCTGAACTCAAACTGCGCCTGCACCAAGGAAAAACCGAAAAAACGGTGACAGTAAATCAGGATGTATTTACTATTGGTCGCTTACCGGAGTGCGACCTAATCTTACCCTACGAAGGGGTATCCCGATATCATGCTCGGCTGTTAAAAACGGCAACCGACAACTGGATGATTAAGGATATGGGGAGCAAAAACGGGACGCTACTGAACGAACGTCAGATTACCTCGCCGCAACTGGTGAAAAACGGGGATGTGATTTGGTTGGGGGATGTCAGCCTTGTGGTTGTTTTAGCGACTCCATCTCGACGAACCACAGTCAAGGTAGAACCGATACCCGCAGAAGCCACTATCCTTCGCAGTGTCCAAGAATTGCAACAGCAATGGATACAAGCAAAAGATAAAGGGGATGATCTTAGCGTCAAGGAAACAACTATTGCTCGCCTCAAAGATTTGGTAGAGATAGCGAAAAGTTTAAGTGCGGCTGAATCCATCGAAGCCATTTTCTCACGGGTAAAGGATGTGGTATTTCGCTATCTCGAAAGCATCGAACGTATCGCTTTATTGGTAGATGTGACGGGTTCAAGGCAACTGGAATTACTCAATGCTGCATCCAGAAACGTCAATCAGCAGCAAAGTTTAGCCGAGTCCAGCCATTGGATTAGTCGGAGTATCTGTCAAAAAGTCTTCACCGAAAAAGTCGCGATTCAAACCGCCGATGCCCAAGCTGACCAACGCTTTGAGGGAGAAGTCAGTATCCTGTACAAAGGAATTCGCAGTGCGATCGCGGTTCCCCTTTGGGATGAAACGAAGGTTGTTGGCGTATTATATGCCGATGCCCATCACTCGTCAACCCATTGGACTCAAGAAGGGGAAGAAGACCTCAGCTTTTTTTCCACCTTAGCCAATCTTGTTGCATCCAGTGTACAACGCTGGCTCTTGACCCAGAAACTCACCAGCGAAGAAATGATTCGCCAACGGCTAGAACGTTATCACTCCCCCGCCGTCGTTCAGCAACTCATCGCCTATAAAACATTACCAGATGGTCGTTTACCCGTCGCCGAAAGCGAAATCAGTATTCTATTTGCCGATATTGTTGGCTTTACCGCGCTCTCCGAACGGTTAAGTCCCGTAGAAATTGCTCAATTGCTGAATAGTTTATTTGAGGAGATGCTGCAAGAAGTCTTTGCCTTTAATGGCACCCTAGATAAATATATTGGTGATTGTATTATGGCATTTTTTGGCGCTCCTGAATCTCAACCGGATCATGCTGACCGCGCCTTTGCCACAGCTAAGGGAATGCTGAATCGTTTAGATAAACTCAATGCCGATGGGGTATTACCGGAACCCTTACAATTGCGGATTTCAGTGAATAGTGGAAAAGCAGTGGTAGGAGATGTAGGGAGTTCTCAACGGGTTGAATATACGGCATTAGGCGCAACCATTAATTTAGCGGCCCGAATAGAAGCCATTTGTCCCCCTGGGGAATGTGTGGTCAGTGAAGATACTTATGCCTTACTGACGGACAAGCAAGGGTTAGAGCCAATGGGCGAGTATCGGTTCAAAGGAATTGATCGACCCGTGCAAGTCTATCAAACAAAGCAACAAACTTGAATTGTATAGCCCTACGGGGATAGTAATGGTTCTAAACTTCGATAGAGCGGGGAAGTTTACTCGCGTTAATATGGGAGACTAGCTTCTGAATCACTGACCGATTGAGGAGAAGAAATCAAGCCGTTGTTTGCAAGTATTGATTCAACGGTCTGTGAACTTACTTGAAAGTGATCACCCGCATCTTCTATCGCTGACTCCGAGTAGTCATTATCTAAATAATCCTGCAAGCTGCTCAGGGGGCAAAGAAACTCCGCAGCAAAGGCACGCTGATACTTTTGTCTTGAGGTTCTAAGGTCTGTGCTGGTAAGCCATGATGCTTCTCTATTTTCTCTATTGCCATATAACAAGTAGTCACCAATAAGCCTAGCCAATTCAAATCGCTTTGCAATCGGATGTTTTTTTCTAAGGTGGAAGTTAAACCTATTTTCGTTTAAGGGAACTGCAACTGAGATATGCTGCCGACGTGGAGGAGTCCAAGCTTCATATTCAGATTTCCCTAGACCAAGCAAATCATAAAGTTTGTAGTCGGTTATGAGATTTTCTCGAATATCAATCGCATCACGTAGACGCGATGCTACTTTATTCGCTCGCTGCCAGGGTGCTTGTGGAGTGTCTGGGTTAACAGAGTCGTCAATAGAAATATCAGGATTTCCTGTAAGTCCCGATGATTGAATTTGCTTAAGGATTTCGCTGAGGGGTTGTGCCTCTGATAAATCCTTGCTACAGGCAGGAGCCAATTCTGACAAGGTTTTGCTGCCTATCTGTTTAGCAAGATTCAGAGTATCTTCTACGAGACTTTCAGGACACTCATCAGGCTCAAAACCTAATTCAGCCTCACAACGACGATATTGACTTGCATATCTATCAGAACGCTCCTCCTGAACTTCTTGCCAAAGGTTAGCCAATGGTGTGTTATCCACTCCCGTTGCCTTCAAACGGCTGATCACAGTCTCAATGAAGGTCTCTGCTGTCCGCTCAAATTCATGGAGATTAATTGAGCATGATCCCTCAATACTGTTAATATACCTAACGGACTGTTGCTCAACAGCCTTAGATGGTGTTGACCATATCTGCATCAATTCAGTATCTGAAGCTAGTATTACCCTGGGCCAAATAAATCCTTGATTGGCAGCAGTAAGTTCATGTGCCATCCTCCAGTTAACTGACGGTTTAGCATTTGTAGGCGGAAGCGGTTCAAACAGTAATCGCCACCATGAAGATGCTATCCAAGCCGCAAGAGGATAAGCTGAAACAAGAACGGTATCGCGAATTGTTTGAGAGAAGGTATCCTCATTTTGAGTCAGACTTATATCTCCCACTCGTAATCCAAACATACCCATAGTCTGCTGGATTTCGGGCGAATCATTTCCGCTTGTCAACCATTTAAAATTAAGACTTAGCGAGTTCACTCCGAATCCTCCATTGCTTAATCACTTCTTTACCGAACGGATCGTCTCTTTGCATAGGATAGCCATGATATGCCCCTTGCTCTGCTGACTCAAGTTGTGCTTCTAGGGGAGTCTCATCATCCATAACAGACCAAACATTCTTAGGCCACTGCCCTTCAAAGCGGTCACTGACTAATCCTGTTTTAATGCCTTTCCTGAGTAAATATAGAGCTTCCTTTTTGCTAAAAACCTGAACGGTGTCACAGAGAGACTTGGCTGCTCTAGGTACACTAGGAGGTGTCAGATTAAAATCACCTGGATTTCTTTTGTGTTCAGGATTTCCACCATATTGAGCTTGGAACGAAAGCTGTAAAAGCTCCTTAAAGTCACATTCCTTAATTTTAAGTATTTTGCGTTTCTGGTTGTACTTACCGTTGCGCTTTTTCATGACGACGATACACTAACCAAGTATAAACACAGTCCCTATATCGTACCCTATATCGTAAAACTTACCACGAGATTCAGGCGCTGCTTGAGCCAAGTGATTAGGTAAATGTTCTGGATTGACGGCAGAGCCTGATTACACCATAACCGCCCCACTACTAGCTGGACTCGCCGCCATCGCCCCCGAATAAACTAAACCGCGCTGAGTATCCAGGGTGATAATCGCCCCATCCCGAATCCGCTGGGTGGCATTCTTCACCCCAACAATCACGGGAACTCCCAAGCGCATTCCAATTATCGCCGCGTGACTGGTTAAACTATCTTCCTCTGTCACCACTCCTGAGGCTTTACGCATGGTATCGACAAAATCCGCACTGGTTGACGGAACCACCAAGATTTCACCTGGACTAAAGTTGTTCACCTCTGCGGCACTATACGCCACCCGCGCTAAACCACTCACTGACCCTTTGCCAATGCCAATCCCTTGACCCAAAACAGCCGTGACCACTTCCACTTTAATTAAATCCGTGGAACCCGGCACCCCTTGCAATGTCCCTGCTGTCATCACCACCAAATCCCCCTCAGCGACAAGCTGCTTTTCCTGGGCGACATTAATTGCGGCTTGGAAGGTTTGACCCGTTGACGGTAAATCCAGCACCAATAGGGGGCGAATTCCCCACACCAGTTGCAATTGTCGCGCCACATCGACGTGGGGTGTTACTGCCAGAATCGGAGTTGAGGGGCGAAACTTAGAGACATTTCGCGCTGTGGAACCCGTTTTAGTTAGGGTCATAATTGCACAGGCTTGTAACTGTTCGGCAATTTGACCCACCGCCTGAGATATCGCATTGGGAATTGAGCGGCGGGTATCTTCCATGTTCCGCACAATTTCCTCTTGTTCGATACGGGTGGCAATTTTTGCCATCGTGGAGACGGCTTCTACGGGATAGTTACCCACGGCGGTTTCATTGGACAGCATTACCGCGTCGGTGCCGTCTAAAATGGCATTCGCTACATCGGAAATCTCTGCACGGGTAGCGCGTGGAGAGTTGACCATGCTATCCAGCATCTGGGTGGCGGTAATCACCGGAATTCCTAGACGATTGGCGGTGGTAATCAGCCGCTTTTGTAAGATAGGCACATCCTCAGCCGGTAATTCTACCCCTAAATCACCCCTCGCCACCATCACCCCATCAGCGAGGGAGAGGATAGCCTCCATTTGTTCAATGGCTTCGTGCTTTTCAATTTTGACAATAACTGGAACATCTTTCCCAGCACTGGTAATCAGTTCTTTGATTTCCAGGACATCCTGGGGATTACGCACAAAGCTAAGGGCAATCCAATCGACCCCTTGGTCTAAGCCAAACATCAAATCCCGGCGGTCTTTATCCGTGAGGGCGCGAATGGAGAGGTAGACCCCTGGAAAGTTGACCCCTTTGTTATTGGAAAGTTTACCACCGACAACGACCCGACAGTGTAAGGCGCGTTTCTCGCGATTAATCTCTTCCACCTGCATCTCCACTCTGCCATCATCCAAGAGAATCGTGGCATCATTGGGGACTTCATCAGCGAGGGGTTCATAAGTGACGGAACTGATCTCCTGAGTGCCGATCAGGGCTTCACTGGTTAAGGTGAAGCGATCGCCTCGTTCTAGTGTAATCGAACCGTTCTCAAATTTGCCTAAGCGGATTTTCGGTCCTTGTAAGTCTTGCAGGATACCTACGGGTTGATTCAGTTCAAAGGCGGTTTGGCGAATCAGGCGGATGCTCCGCTGATGGTCATCATGAGTACCATGGGAGAAGTTTAGCCGCAACGTTGTCGCACCTGCTTTAATCAGATCTCTGAGTACCTCTGGATGACTGGTAGCAGGACCAATCGTGGCTACAATCTTGGTTCGACGCCGGGATTTGTACAGTTGCATAAGCAGAAAACGGGATGAGTCAGTAGGTGGAAGTAACTTTAACGGCGGGGATCGTCATTTGTCATTTGTCATTCGTTATCGCGAGAAGCAAGCAATGTCCTTTGTCTTAAATGGAATGTCACTGACTTAAGCTGGGTTCGTAGTAGGCACGAAGCGTGCCAGAAGCTCCCGACAGCGCTTACTACAAACTCTAAAGTCAGTGGCATTCGTCTTAAATGGGTTAGCGACAGTCGAGATACATGATTGTATCGCTGTCCTTTGTCATTTGTCATTTGTCTTAGGGGTAAGAATTAGTGTAGAGAGGTTCTCTGGCATCTGTCTATAGGGTTGATTGGGGAGACTGGAGGGTGACAGGAGTCTGACAATCAACCGGGGGTGAGGGTTGGCTGAAGGATATCGCTAACACCATACCAGACAGAATTAAGAACATGAGCCAGGATTTGCGGCGTTGGCGTTCATCGGATTGCGTCTGTTCATCCATCAGCCAATTCCACAGTAGGAAGCAAAGACTGACTCCGGGTTCTAGGTTGGATTTGAATAACCAGCCGATAAGATTAGGAATTAGGAATTCGGCTAATAGCCAGAGTTTATTTTTCCAGGTTTTGGATGTTGGGGATTTCATGGCTTGACCTCGTTAAATCTGGGGGCATGAGGTCTATTGTGGCGATGGAGAAAATAGATTGAAAACTGTAAATAGATAATTAAAAACAGTTATTTGATTGATCGGTGTAGTGGTAAATTGCAGTTAATTATCTGCAAATAAAAGCAAATGCTTTATAAATAGAGAGAAATAATTTGGCTATGCATTACTCACATCTTTCTTAACATTAGCGAGAGCGATCGCTCTCGCCCTCTCCAACCCCCATTCCTACATAGCCAATTCTCAATAAAACTTGATTTTTATCAAGAATGGTTTTTGGTTATTTGTCAAGAATAGTGGAATGAACCGAACTTGAAAGCCTTGTTTCACAAGGCTTTCAGGATTGTTAAGAAAGATGCGAGTAAGGGATAGCTTCAAAAGGGGGAGACCAGATGTTGCTTCGCTTTTGGTTCCATGGGGGAGACTAGCGGATGCTTCGCTTTTTTCTATGCGGGGAAGCTAGTGGATGCTTTGCTTTTATTGCACCGAAGGGGGAGAATTCAAAGCCTCTCTCCTTGCAGGAGAGAGGTTTGGAGAGAGGTTTTCCACATCCCGTTATGAGTCACGTATATCAAGTGTAGAGGCGAGACGTTCCATGGAACGTCTCTACAAACTGCATAAGCTTCCTAGATTCAGAGATAGGTCTAAGTAACCCCATTCCGGAAGCGCCCTCCTATGCTACAAGCCAAACAACTCTTACAGAATCGCTACCAACTGCAACAATGCTTATGCCAAAATGCGGGGCGTCAAACCTGGCTAGCTAAGGATACCACCCAAACACCACCGCAACAGGTAATCGTCAAACTACTGGCGTTTAGTCCTCAGATGGAGTGGGACGAGTTTAAACTCTTTGAACGCGAGGCGCAGGTTCTCAAAGCGCTCAACCATCCCCGCATCCCGAAACATCGGGATTATTTTTCCTTAGATGAGCAGATGGGTCAAGGATTGTGCTGGTTTTGTTTAGTACAGGATTATATTCCCGGTCAATCGCTTCAGCAATTACTTGATCAGGGACAGCATTTCACAGTCGCTCAGGTACGCTCTATTGCTATTCAAGTTTTAGAGATTTTGAGCTACTTACATGGGTTGAATCCACCTGTACTGCATCGCGATATTAAACCCAGTAATTTAATTTTTCAAGAGGATGTCGATGCGGCTCAAGGTGCATCTATCTATTTAGTTGATTTTGGTGCTGTCGCTGACCCCACCGTGGTTGAAGGAGTCACGTTTACGGTTGTCGGTACAGCAGGTTATGCGCCCCTCGAACAATTTTGGGGTAAAGCAGTTCCCGCCTCGGATTTATATGCGTTGGGCGCTACATTAATTCATTTATTAACGGGAACAGCACCCGCCGATTTACCGCAGCAAAATTTACGTATTCATTTTCGCGATAGGGTCAGTTTAAGTCCTAGTTTTGTGAATTGGCTTGAATCCCTTACTGATCCAAATTTAAAGAGGCGATTTAATTGTGCGTCTCAAGCTATATCCACACTCAATCATCTTAATCAATACTATTTATCTAATCATCGTCGCATTAATCGAAAGAAAATTTCGGTTTGGTCGTCTGTTAAGACCTTCTGGTCATGGATGATTAAAATACCCATTCCACTAGGGATTGCATTTAAGGTGTTATATTTGGTCATCGGGATTGCCGCGTCGCTCGTAATTCCATTTGGAATGTTTTTTAGTACACTTATAGGATTTTGCATGCAAGATTGTCGAGCCGGAGAAGGAATTCTCATGTTTTTGATGATTCCTTTTGTTATTGTCACATCAGTCTTGACTTTAAAAATTTTAGCAGAATTATCAAATAACTCAGATAGATGAGCGTTTATTTGCTCAATATAGAGGCAAAAAAATGAACAAAACAAAACACATTTTACACGACCGCTATCAACTTCAAGAAAAAATTAGCGAAAGACCGAGTCGTCAGACTTGGCTAGCCCTTGATTTAGCCTCCGAATCTAAACAACAATTAGTCATTGTTAAATTACTCCCGTTTAGTCCCCAGATGGAGTGGGAGCATCTCAAATTATTTGAACGGGAAGCTCAGGTTCTCAAAAACATCAATCATCCCCGAATTCCTCGCTATCTCGACTATTTTTCAGTGGACGATCAAGATAGTGCTGGATTACGTTGGTTTGCTTTAGTACAAGAATATATTCCTGGTCAGTCTTTGCAACAATTGCTGGATCAAGGTAAACGTTTTCCCGAATATAAAGTCCATCGCTTTGCTGAAGAGATTCTGACTATCTTAACTGATTTGCATGAACTGAGTCCCCCTATCATCCATCGTGACATTAAGCCGAGTAATCTAATTTTAGGAAAAAATAATCAAATCTATCTAGTTGATTTTGGGGCGGTACAAGATAAAGCTAAAGCTGAAGGTGTCACGTTTACTGTTGTCGGAACTAGCGGCTATACACCACCAGAACAACTATGGGGGCGTGCCGTACCTGCTAGTGATCTTTACGCTTTGGGAGCAACATTAATTCATCTATTAACGGGTATTGCTCCTGCTAATTTACCGCAGTCTGATATGCGATTGGACTTTCAGACAAATATTCAAGTTAATTTAAACAATGTTTTTGCTGGATGGCTTGAGAAGATGACTGAACCAGCGCTAGAAAAACGCTTTTCTCAAGCCCGCCAAGCTAAATCAGCTTTGCTAGAACTTAATGCAATTCATCGAGAAATGATTGCTCAATCTCCACAGAGTAGAAGTCAAAGCACTAGACAGAACTCTCGTTTCTTACGTCTTGGGCGTTTAATCACACTTCAGTTTAGCATTGCTGCTTTTGCTGTTTTTGGCTTAATTTTACCTACAATAAAGACGCTTCAGACAGCACAAGCTAAACGAACTGTTGATTCAATTAATTGGGAGCAAAGCCATATTTTTAGTCAGAAAAATAAATTCTTTTCCTCTCTTCTTTTTCTTGATGTAAACAAAGAAAGCCAAAATTACACCTATTCAACTCATGCTACTCCCTTATATGCCTTGAACTATGCCATTCCTAAGCAAAGGAACCTTAACAGCTTTGTCGGTGGTGTATTCTTAGGTTTAGATAGCCTGGAGTCCAATTACTTGACAACTGTAACGATTTTATGTAAGTCGAAATCTTCCGGAAAAACACCTCCTGCTGATCCAGTTCTAAAAAATGGTGTACTAGAATGTGGAGTGGGTACAAAAAGAGTAGATTATTACTCAGGAACGTCTGCGATTTTGGGAGAAGAAGAACAATTGCTTTATGAATCGTTAAATTATGCCCAAAACGGCAAATATACTCAAGCGCTAAACATGGCTGAAACGCTACGAAATGACGCGACTAAAGATAAAGCATTTGCCGCAATTATATACGAGTTAATAGAAGCCAAAAAGTATGAACAAGCCTTGAAAATAGCTGACACGATGCAACAGCCTAGTTATCGAGCGATCGCGCTAGCGGCTATGGGTGAATTTGAGCAAGCCATTCACGTTGCTAAAACCATTGAAAAGTTCTCTGTAAAAGTCAGTACCTTGGATACAATCGTGCGCGAGTTAACGGCGGCGGGGAAATCTGATCGCGCCCTGGCGATCGCGGAAACCATCCAATCCTACTATGGTGGTAGGGAGAAAATGTTAGACGCGATCGCGAACTATGGAAATGATTAGTCAGCAACACCAGCCAGGTTTACATTGCCCTAAGCATCTTCCTTCTGAAAGAGAATTAAGCCCTGAACTCAAGCCCTGAACTAAAGTTCGGGCTAAAAGCTTAAACCCGTTAAAACGGGTTCATATTATGTCCGGTCAAACACCTCTGAATAAAACGCCTGAAACCTTGGTTTTTACCGCATTGCAATTATGGGCAATCGTCAGGACATGATATCAAACGCTTCCCCAGTAAGCTTTAGCTTACTTTAGCTTTGAGCCGGAAATTTATTTCCAGGCTCTTAATGTCAGCAACATTTTATTAAAAATAGATAGCTACTAAAAGTTTTGTGGAGACATTAGTGTGGCAGGAAATGAAAAAGCTATATGCGAGTTCCTATTCTCAAATATAGGGAACATTAATCTCAAGCATATTGGTACACTTCGACAAATAGGAATCCCTGACAAAAACTATCCTGGTTATCGTCTAGCAGAATCTCTAAGTGATATATCGACCCTATCAACAACAGATTCAAGGAAAAAAGCAGACGTTTATCTGAATGGTAAAGGGGTTTCTCTCAAACAAGCCGGAAGTTCATTTTCATTTAACCGCTTGCAGAGAGCTAATCTGATTCAAGTCTATTCACGGTTAGGCTTAACTGCTCCTCAGACCATCTTAACTCAGCTTGATCAAGAAATTCACCGATTCCATCAAGGACTCCTTTCAAGCAGAGATCGCCCTTGGCAGAATTTTTTCTCAGAAAATGATTTCAAAACACTTTTAAATTTTTTAATGATGTTAGGGAGTCCTAATTTAGGTATTTCACAACACCCAGCCGAATTAATTTTAGAAGCGCCAGCGACTCAGATCAGTCAAGATACTATCAAAATTTATTCGTTTGATGAGTATTTTAATCGTTACAAGGAAAAATTACACATAGCCATCAGGCGACAATGGATAGGACAAACAAGTAAGAGCGAACATGGGAGAGCGATTAGTCTTGCCAAAAAGTCAGATAACTTGCCTTGGGTTTTTGACGACGTAGTTGGAACTCCAAGAGGAGGATGGAGAAATGATATTGATGAAGCTGATAGAAAAACCGTCTATTTTTTAATGATTGAAAAGAAAAAATAGGTAGCGCGATAAAAATATAACGCTTAACTAAGATATTTTTATGGGGTGAACCTGTATCTGGTTTGGCTTATTTTGGGAGTCGGCGGCTAATAAATCTTGGTATATACTTTTGGCTAAAGCATAGCTTAAATTGACCGGAACAGCATTACCAATCATTTTGTACCCAGCCGCTAATCGTTCATAGTAAAAAATAAAGTCATCGTCAAAGGTTTGAATTCTTGCACATTCTCGAACTGATAAACGTTGGTAAGGATTGGGTGATTTAGGGTTAAACATCCATTTATCCTTTCCGATATGAATCATTTTATTTGCCTGGGGATGAATTGGTGCATGACGACCACCCGCCTGAATGGTAAATGATGGTTCATTCCAGGAACGAACCCGGTTACGAGACATATAAATACTGGAAAATCCGCCAACCATATATTCATGATTAGCAACGAGACAGTCTTCCCCGCGTGTCTTATTATTGCTCAATGCCGGGATTGCTGATTCCCGCAAATTCCAGATTGCATCTCGTAAGGTAAGAATACGATATCCAGGCACTAAAGCATTAAAATTAAAGCATTTATTCAAGTCAATATGATAACCAATAAAAATGACTCGCTTTCTATCTTGAGGCACATTATAATGCCGAGCATTCAAAAGTTTGTAGGAAATGACATAGCCAGCTTCTTCAAAGGCTGCAATAATGTTTTGCAAAGCATTTTCGTGCTTTTTGTGTAGCATCCCATAAACATTTTCCGCCAAGAAAAAGCGAGGTTGCTTGTCTTTCAAAATCCGGATATACTCTAAAAATAATCTGCCGCGATCGTCATTGATTCCCTTTTGAGTACCTGCCTCACTCCAACTTTGGCAGGGAGGACCGCCAATAATCCCGAAGCAGTCTGGAATGTCCGCAGAATGAACCTGTCGAATATCACGCCGATCAAGAAATGTATCTGGATGATTACTTTGATAGGTTTGCCACATATCTTTGTCATATTCATTTGCCCATACCACATTAAAGCCTGCTTTACGAAACCCTAGATCGAGTCCACCGCAGCCTGAAAATAGAGATACTATCGCTTTTTTCTTTAAATTTTGCTGTTCCATCTTGACGCTTTACATCCTGTAGAAGAGTTGAAAAGTATTGGCTTTAGTATTAATATTTAATTAGCTAATTAGCCAATTGTCAAATTAGCTGTTTAGCTAAGGTACAATTTGCCTAACGGGACTTACTTAATCACTGGGCTAATGGCACAGACGCAAAGAAAGCCAGTATACGTACAGCCAAAACACCATGAAATTCTAAGACGCATTGCTTTTGAGCAACGTTGCAACATTTCTGATGTGTTAGATGCCGTATTGGAACAAGCCGACTGGGAAACAATAACGCAAGAGGCGAGAAATAAGCCTGTACAGCGATCAATGAAACGGGGAGGAACCAATCAATGACAATAGTTCATGACTGACTATTGACTACCGTCATGAACCTGCCAATCGTCTATCACCCCGACTACGTTACCCCCCTTCCACCCGGACATCGTTTTCCCATGTCCAAATTCGGCAAACTCTGTGAACTCCTCCTCGCCGATAATATTGTCACTCCTGAACAAATCCACACTCCCAACCCCCCACCCACGGAATGGATTCAACTCATCCACACCCCTGACTACATCCAAGCCTACTGTAACGGTACTCTTGACCCGAAAGCCCAGCGCCGGATTGGATTACCCTGGAGTCCCGGCTTGGTGACGCGAACCTGTACGGCGGTTGGCGGGACAATTCTGACGGCTCAACTTGCCCTGACTCATGGTATTGCTTGTAATACGGCGGGAGGAACTCATCATGCGTTTCCCAGCTACGGATCAGGCTTTTGTATCTTTAATGATTTGGCGATCGCAACTCGTGTTCTCCAAACTCTGGGATTAGTCCAAAAAATCCTAATTCTTGACCTCGATGTTCATCAAGGAGATGGTACTGCGTTTATTTTCCAAAATGACCCCACTGTCTTTACCTTCTCCATGCACTGTGAGGTCAATTTCCCCGCCACCAAACAAAAAAGTGATCTTGACATTCCTCTCCCGGTGGGTATGGATGATGATGCTTACCTACAAACCTTAGCCCACTATCTCCCCGATATCTTGTCAGAGGTTCAGCCTGAGTTAGTTCTCTATGATGCTGGAGTAGACACCCACGCATGCGATCGCTTTGGTAAGCTAGCCCTAACCGATACGGGAATTTACCGCCGTGAAATGCAGGTACTCAGCACCTGTATCGCCGCAGGCTACCCTGTCGCTAGTGTGATTGGGGGCGGCTATGGAGATGACTTGAATGCTTTAATCTACCGTCACTCTCTCCTCCATCGTGCCGCTAATGATGTTTATCGTCATCAGACGTAGGGTGGGCATTGCCCACCTGACATACGGTTAATGATGTTTATCATCATCGGGGTGAACAGAACAGGGAATGGAAGGCGTTACCTGTAGGGGCTCTTCTTTGCCCATTGGTGTCAACTTAAGGGAAAATTCCCCCAATAAAAAACTCTCGGATTATCTCACCGCAAGGCTTTCGTAGATTTTTAGCTAGTCTACCTACTGGAGTTAAGAGTAACAGCACTAAGCTGTTCGGCATTTAAACTGAAGTTCCCCCCATACAGATGTACTGCACCCAGGCTAAAGCCTTATACCGTAATGGTTTGAACACTCAAACCCTAAAAAAACGTACATAAGTAGCACTTGCAAAAATACCGCGTTGGCGGAGCCTGTTCCGGAGAGAACGTATCGCGGTATTTTGGCAATATGACAATCTTATCGGTTGAAACCCACGCTCTCATCTTGGTTGAGCGCGATTGTACATAAGTAGGGCGGCGGCTCGACGGCTCGACGGCTCGACGGCTCGACTGAGCGGGAGCCGAACGTCTAAAAAATCGCGCAAAGCCGCACAGTGAGGCAGTGCAAGATTTTTTGGCTGGGGGAACTTCAGTTTAAATTGGGATACCTCAATCGCTCAAAGGCAACAGGCAACACCTCGACTTCGCTCGGTGTGTCACAGGCAACAGGGAATACACAATTTAAATGCGTTTTAGCTTACTCATATAGAGGTTTGAGGTATTTTCCGCTCAAAGTGAATTGAGTTTATGCCAGATGATGTCTTGAGGTTTATGTCGTTGGCCACGGGAAAACGAATTGTTGCAATAGAGCTGTCCCTACCAGTTTCCAATGGGTGAACCTTCTAGGTAGGGACAGCTTTATGTGAGCAGCTAACCAGAGGTACGTACCTGGCATCCATAGCTTGACATCACCTGGCGGCGGGTTGCTCTCCAGCATTGCCCGTTATTCTTATATTAGAGGAAAATTTCCTCAGCTTAACATCTTGATATCATCTGGCATAAACTCACCCTCACCTTTACAGCGCTTTTCACGTTTATGGAATACAAAATTGTATCGGCTTGCTTTTGGGCGCAATCATCGTCTGTAGTCTACTAACTTGAAAACTGCTGTAATCTAACTGCTGATCAATTTCAGAACCGATATTTGAGCCTGAGGTGAAAGTATCTTTATGAGTCACAAGCGTCCTTCCTCCTGGGGAAACCCTGATCATCGTCGTCAAACCCAGTTTCCCGCTCCACCAATTGCACAAATTGAACAACAGTTGTTCTCCTTGCTTAATCCTGGAAGCTTTAAACCTCTGCGTTTTGCCCCAGGGGAAAAAAAACGGCGTGACCGTCTTCTCACCTTACCCGTAATGATGGCAATCGTCATCAGTCTTTCAAGAAAAGACCACGGTTTTGGGTGGCAAAATGATGATGGTGGTGGAGGCTTTTAATCATCGCCCTGTCGCCACTTGGTACACTGACCAAGCAACCGCCAATGATAAAACATGGTCTGATGACTTGCTAGCACGATTGCCTGTGGGTGGGTTGTTGATTTTCGATTTAGGTTTTTTCGACTTTATTTGGTTTGATGCCTTCACCAAGAGTACCGATGTCGTGAGTTATTTGGTTGATCATTACAAGCTCTTAGGTTTAGTCAAAACTGAGCGCAAGCGGCATCGAGACAATGCCGCTCGCTCACAAGAAATCTGGGCTTCTTCTGGTTAAGTTGACACCAATGGGCAATGCCGTGCCCCTACTAGAATCATTCAAAATTTATAATCAATCTCTCAGCACTGATACACTTAAAGAGTCAAAAGGTTGCTCTACTCAGCTCTAGGAGATACTGTGCTGCTATCGAAAGGCTTTGAAATTGAAATGTATACTGGCACTCCCCAAGGGGAAATTGTCGGTCTTTCTGATCGGATTGTGGCATCGTTGGATGGCTTCATGCGGGAACCGGATACCCGCAATGTCGAATATACCACGGCTCCTTTATGCTGCTATGACCGCCTCTTATGCGCTTTGGTACGCCCACGCCAACAACTCCGCGCTTATCTGAAAACCTTGGGAAACTACACCCTGATTCCCGGCAGTACCCTGTCTCTAGGGGGGAGCGATCGCTTCTACCGCTCTGACCCACAAAACCCTTATCATGACTACATTGAGCAAACCTACGGCAGTAATGTAGTCACCGCCAGTGTTCATATAAACGTGGGCATTGCTGACCCAGAACTGCTGATGCAAGCCTGTCGTCTGGTACGGGTAGAAGCGCCCTTATACCTGGCGTTAAGCGCATCATCTCCCTTTCTCGAAGGACTTGCCACAGGCTATCACTCCACGCGCTGGGCGATTTTTCCGCAAACGCCGTCTCAGGTTCCCCTATTTGAAAGCCATGCTCATTTTATTGAGTGGACAGAAGCCCAACTCGAAGCCGGAACCATGTGTAACGTGCGCCATCTTTGGTCATCGGTTCGTCCCAATGGTAATCGACGCCCTTATGATCTAAATCGTCTGGAATTGAGAATTTGTGATTTAGTTGTTGATCCGATTGCCCTGCTGGCGGTAACAGCTTTACTGGAAGCCCGTTTAACCCAGCTTTTAAATGATCCGAGTCTTGACCCTCTCTACGGGAGTCACGTATCAACTCGCGCTGCTAACTTAGTCGCCCTCACTGAAGCTAACGAAATGGCGGCGGCCCGTTCTAGCTTAGATGCCCAACTCACCCATTGGCAGGATGGCAGAACGATTTCGGCAAGGGAATGGATTGATGAACTCTATCAAGAAGTTTTACCCATTGCCAAAGCGAAAGGCTTCAGTTGCTTCCTCTCGCCCCTGAAAAAGATTCTCCGCCAAGGGAATACGGCAGGACAGTGGTTACAACTGCAATCTGTAGGCTTTGACACGCAGCAAATTCTCAACAGAGCCATTCAAGATATGGCGGAACAAGAAAACGAACTTGAAGATAAGTTGTGTCAGGCTTTGGTGGCTTAACAACCAGGAGGGATGATTTGTCAAGACGGTTCGGGCTAAAAATTAAAATATCTAATCAGCTTCTCCCCAAAAGCTGATATTAAAAAAACATATACTATCACAATTTCCAATGGGTCTAATCCAATTCATTCAGTCTTCCTGAGTGTGTAGGGTAGGATTGAAAAGAGGTTTGAGGTTTTATGCTTAGGGTTGTCTTAGTTTGCCCCCAAATTCCGCCCAATACAGGCAATGTCGCCCGTACCTGTGCCGCTACAGACACGGAGTTACACCTGGTTGGACCCTTGGGATTTGAAATTAGCGATCGCTACCTCAAGCGAGCCGGACTTGACTATTGGCCCTATGTCAAGTTTCACTACCATGAAACCTTGGAGGCATTTAATCAGGTTTACCAAAAGCTGGGAGGGCGATGGATTGGTTTCAGCACTTCTGGGCAATACAGTTATGTTCAATTCCAATTTCAACCCAATGACTGGCTGTTATTTGGCAGCGAAACTCAAGGGCTGTCCCCATCCGTTTTAAACCGTTGTGGCGCAACTGTGGTTATTCCAATGACACAACCCGGTGTTCGCAGTTTAAATCTTTCCGTCAGCGCGGCTTTGGGTTTGTTTGAAGCACGGCGTCAATTAGGATACCTGATCTAGGAAGACCATTCCCTGATAACGTTCAAGTATTGAATAAGAAGAAGCTTCCACCTTCAGCAGCCGCTAATTCCTGAGACTTGGCTTGACCTGAAGCGTTTAAACGTACAACAAGATACTACATTTATGTATACTGCCGTATATATAACTTTATTTAATCGGATCAATGTTTAATTAAAATTAATTAAAATTTAACAAGTTCCCCCTTTGTGCAGATGCCATGTTCTTTATTTATCTCTGTCAAAAAATTAATGACGCTGAATTCAGCTATCTAGACTACGGAAAAGCCACTCCTTTGATAAGAAATTTCTATACAGAAGAGTCCTGCCCAATCGAGGCGGATTGATAGATTTTAATCATCCAAAGCCGATTACCTCAGGAGCCTCAAACCCTATCTCCGCAAGAGTAAGCGCGATTTTAGTATAGGGAAAGTCACTGACAACAGCGTTCCTAACCCGGGGAAGCTTGGGTAGACTGTACGGTTGTTCTTTACCAAAAATTCACGTAAAGTGCCGTCTGTAATGGTTAACTGCTAAACTATCGGTTGCTAGACTATGAGCTTAAGCTCTATACAGTTGCTAAATCCTGCGATCACCGGATAATCTGGAAGGCTGAGAAAGCAACAAACCGACTTTAGAGTTCGGTTTGAAACTCTAGCCCTCTTCCGGAGAAAAGCCTGTCAAGTCTGTATGTTCTATGCACAACCCTTGGCAAAAACCGCCCGACTATCAACCGTGTCTCGTTGATCAAGTATGAAAATATATTCGTCCAGAGACAGCGAGTTATGGCTTCATAAAGGGTGAATCGAGCGGTGATCGCCAACAACTAGAAATTTATCCAGTCAGATTAGCTTGTCTAAATCAAAAAAGCAGGGTACTCTTGCCTAAGTATGTTCACTGTCCGTGATCTAAATCACATTTTAGGGTGAGAACCCTCATTGACTGGGAAAACTATTTAGGAACTGTTAAGTGCTCGTCACACACTAGGAGGTCGTTTTTGAAACGGACATTTACGCAGAAGGTTAAACAGGTTCCTTCGTGTGCAGCCAACTCCGCCCACTCCTTTGAGGCTTTGTTGAAGCTTTCTGGGGAGAAGCCGCCAGTCGGCGCAACCATTCCAACCGAAGGCAACCGCAAAGCTAGGACGTCTGCTGCCATGATTGGATTGGCAATTTCCATGGGAGCTTCCAGCTTGTTGTTACCCCAACAAGGTGATGAAGCCTTAGCCGTGGAACCCATTGCCTCTGAGCCAACGCTGACAACTTTGCCTGTTGGCGTGTCAACGCATGCGTCTGTGCCAACAGAAAGCGAACCAGACGTTGCCCAGCTCTCCAAACTGCCGCGAGCTACACCAGCTCCAACCCCAGCCCAATCGCCAGCCCAATCGACACCTGCCGTACAACACAATGTACAGGAAGGGCAAACGCTATGGGAGGTTTCGCAAACCTATAAAGTAGCTCCAGAAGCGATCGCGGCGTCGAATCCTGTCCAACCCAATGCCAATCTCTCAGTTGGACAGCAGCTAAAAATCCCGACCGTGAATGGTATCGTTCACGAGGCTAAACCGGGAGAAACGGTCGAATCCGTATCCAAATCTTACGGAGTCGAGCCAAATCAGTTACGGAACTCGACCGGGGTATCAGCATCCGGTCAACTCAAAACGGGTGAATCCGTGACAATTCCGGGTCAGGTCGATGACCTGCTCAAGGCGAGACAAAATGTTGCTGTTGATAATTTAAAGCACAAACGGAACCGCTTAAATAATAGTCTGGCGGAGTTGAGGTCTGAGGAGTCCATCAACCGAACAGCAACAGCAGCGACGCCATCGGCGTCAGCAACCCGTCTCCCAGGGGCAGAACGGAAACCCACTACCCCAGTGTCAGCCGCGACGAATCATAACAGTCCTATTGGTATCCCAGTTCCCACTCCGGAAATTGCGGCATCACCGACAGTAGACTCAACAGCGGTCAATCAATCTCAATCTCCCGTCGTTATTCCCGTTCCGACACCAGACATTGCGGCATCACCGACGGTGGACTCCCTAGGGGTCAATTCGTACCAGTCACCCGTGGTGATTCCGGTTCCCACTCCAGACTCCGAAGCCGCCTCAGGTTCCAAATCCAAAGCGGCTAGATCATCAGAGTCCTCCGTGGTGATTCCGGTTCCCACTCCAGACACAGCCGCATCTCTGGCTATTGAGGAAAATACACCGAAGCCATCACCGTCATCCGTGATGATTCCGGTTCCCACCCCAAGTCCAGACCATTTGACCTCACAAGAGGTATCGGAAGACCAAAAACCGATCACCTTTCCCAATTCAAAGCTGGAACCCGTCACGACGCCAGAAATCACGGCTCAACCCCCAACACCACAGCCCGTGGTGATGGAAACGGTGATAGCCAATAGAGCGGCGACGAATACTTACGAGGTAAAAGAAGGAGATACGGTAGACGCGATCGCACGTCGCTATGGTTTATCCCGTTCTGAATTAATTCAAGCGAACGGCTTAAATAATCCCAACCTGATTCGGGTCAATCAACAACTCACCATTCCCACGCCACCATCGGCTGAGTCATCCGAGCCAAGAGTAACGTTTTTACCAGGTATTCAGGAGCAATCAAACAATTTTGTTACTCGCTCAGTACAACCTGACGTTGAAGTACCCAGAGTCGTTGTTCCCACCACAGCAACATCCGCCTCACCAATTACCCCAACAGTACCAACATCTCAACCGCCAACCGCTTCATCAACTGTTCTTGCCCAATCCTCCGTTGGCGAAAACGCCCCAACCAATACCTCTATCGCGTTAGAGGCGAAACGGAATCAGTCCGCTAACGCCGGGGACAACCCCTACGTTGAACGCTTGAGGGCGGATATTCTCAGAATGCGGGCAGAATATCGCCGTCAGCAAACCACGGGTCAGACCCGTTCACCGAGCGAAGTGGTGGTTCCATCTGCCCCAGTTGCGCCGAGTGTAGCTGAGCAATCAACACCCGTTAGGGTCAATCCGGAATTCAATCCGCAGCGGTATGAACAGGAAACTCAAGCCACTTCAGTTCCCATCGCAGTACCGCCACCTGCGGCAACCCCATCTGAACCGAAGGAGCAGGTTGTAGCCGCAGCCCCAGCCCCACCAGCAAGTTATAACCCGATGCTGCAAACCCCGGTTGGGACAACGGTTGCACCTCAATTGCCTCCTCTGTCCGCTCCGGATATGTACTTGCCGGACAGCCCTGCGCCATTTAATGGCTATATTTGGCCCAGCAAGGGGGTTTTAACCTCGGGCTACGGGAGGCGCTGGGGACGTATGCACAAGGGGATTGATATTGCCGCTCCGATTGGTACACCCATTGTGGCTGCGGCCCCTGGTGTTGTGATTACAGCAGGTTGGAATTCCGGTGGCTACGGCAAATTGGTGGAAATCAAACATCCCGATGGCAGTATGACCCTGTACGCCCACAACAATCGAATTTTGGTGCGTCGGGGTCAAGAGGTTGACCAAGGTCAACAAATTTCGGAAATGGGTAGTACGGGTTACAGTACAGGACCCCACTTGCACTTTGAGGTTCATCCAGGGGGACGCGGAGCCGTTAATCCAATGGCTTTTCTGCCCAAGAATCGGTAGTTGGTTCTCCCAGCGACAGAAGTGTGTAGAGGCATTGCCTGCAATGTCTCTTCTAGCGGGATACAGTTCAAATGGTGGAATAGATTGTAGGTTGGGTTGACGCAAGCAAACCCAACCCAATCAAGGGCTAAAGCCCTGACTACGAACAAATGCTTGTGTTCACGTAAGCGTTATGCTAAATTGAGGAGGCTGTGAAAAAAAAAGGCTCAGTAGCTCAGTGGTTAGAGCAGGGGACTCATAAGCCCAAGGTCGTTGGTTCAAATCCGACCTGAGCCATTTGTTTAATAACCTTATAGGATAAGCGTTTCGGGGGAATAGCCTTAGTGACCTTAGTAGCCCCCATAAAGTCCATAAAATCAATACTCTGAGCAGGATATAGCCTACTCAGGGTATTATTATGGGGTGTCTAAGTCCTATGTTCAAATGCCTATTGACCGCCAGAAAAACAAGCAACTTAAAGGGGTATCAACCAAATAGTGTATTCGTTTTTATTTTATCCAGGCTTGTTTCTATTCTTTGAGGAGCCTTTTATCGTCCTCGGAACGATCGCGATCGCAGCAATGACTAGAAACCCGCCACCATCTAATCGGGCGCGACTCCTCCAGTCATAAAACCTCTCAACCTGCACTGATGGAGCTTTATTTGCAGTAAACGGATGTATTTAATTCTATTTTTGCATATAAACAGGACAATCTGGATCAATCAATACAAAAAAAGCTGATAGCGTCGATAAGGTTAACCTGAGATTAACCCAGACAGGATAAAACCTCTGGAACAAAAAATTCCAGGGACAGTTATCCTGTTGGCGAATCTCACGAAAAACTCTATTTGGTGTGAGAGACGAACGTGAATCAAGCTAAAGTTTTTAGGATTGCCTTACTTAATGTTCCGACAATTTTAGGGATAACAATTGGGCTGTCTACCGCCGCGATCGCAGGTGAACCAACCCGATCAACCCAAAGGATCACGGATCAGAATACCCAACAGCCGAGTTCAATTGCCCAAACGCCCCTGAATCTAGAGATTCCGGTTCCAGATGTGGCGCTGGAGACGGATGATAAATTAAACCCATCAGCGACACCGGAAACCCCTGTACCCTCCCTAGGATTGGACACTAGGCAAAATCAGGGAATGGGACAAATAACCAACGTTTCCCAACTGCGAGATGTCTCTCCCGGAGACTGGGCGTATGAAGCCTTGCGATCGCTAGTTGAACGGTATGGCTGTATTGCGGGATATCCAGATGGCACATTTCGCGGTAATCGGGCGATGACGCGCTATGAATTTGCGGCTGGATTAAATGCCTGTTTACAGCAAATTGAGCGTTTAATTGGCAACGTTCCCGATAATATTGAAGGATTGCCCACGCTACGGCGTTTAATTGAAGAATTTGAAGCAGAACTTGCCACCTTAGGAGCGCGGGTTGATAATTTAGAAGGTCGAGTGGCATTTTTAGAAGACCATCAATTTTCCACAACCACAAAACTATCTGGGGAAGTCATCTTTGGTTTGGCGGATGCGTTTGGGGATGACGTTGGTGACGATGTAAATACCGTTTTTCACGATCGCGTGCGCCTCAACTTCCTGACTAGCTTCACAGGCAAAGATATGCTGCAAACTCGTCTCCAAGCGGGTAATGCTGCCCTACTCCTGGCAAGAAATGGTGTAACTTATGAGGATGGGTCAAGTGGTACTCAAGAAGGACGCTTTACCTACGATGGTCCTACTGGCAATGATGTCGTTATCGACATCCTGCGCTACCGCTTTCCCCTGGGAGACAAAGCCACCGTACAAATCATAGCAAATAATGGCTTACACCACTATTACTCAGATACGGTGAACCCTTACTTAGAAGGATTTGCTGGCGGTTCTAATGCCATTTCCCGCTTCGCTGAACGAAATCCCATCTACCGGATTGGTCCCTTTGGCGCAGGGGCTGCGATCGCGCTGAAACCCAGTGATAATCTCAGAGTAGATTTGGGCTACATTTCCAATACTGCCAGTAATCCTGGAGAGGATAATGGGTTGTTCAACGGGAATTATTCCGGAATTGCCCAAATTGTTTATGGCAGTCGGTTTAAAATTGGATTAACCTACATCCACGCTTATGATGATGGTGGAGATGATGCGAGACGCTTTCTTTTAGGTGGAACAGGTACAGCCTTTGCTAATCTAAATCCAGGACAATTAGAAAATGTAACCAATTTGTCAGCCGATATTCTCAGCACTCCTGTTGTCAGCAACTCTTACGGAATAGAAGCCTCCCTCAGATTTAGTCCTAGCTTTTTGGTTAATGGTTGGGTTGGTAAAACTGACGCCCGTTTAATTGGATTAGGCGATGCTGATATTTGGAATTTTGCGTTAGGTTTAGTTTTCCCAGATTTAGGGAAAGAGGGAAGCTTTGCTGCCATTGTTGCGGGTGCAGAACCGACACTAAGAGGATTAGACGTTCCCGGTGGAACCAACGGTTTTAGTCGAGATTTTGCTTATCACATCGAAGGCTTTTACAAATATCAAGTCAGCGATAATCTCTCGATTACACCGGGTATCATTTGGTTAACCGCTCCCAACCAAAATTCCGATAACAGCGATGCGGTTATTGGTACGGTGAGAACTACCTTCACGTTTTAAGCCACAATGCTAAAATATCCCCAAATTCTTCAATAAATCGGGGATATAAAGGTGAAAATAATTTAGGGTGGTCAAGAATTATAACCATTGAAACTCTTATAGTATTATTCGTTACTCTTGCCCACCACAGGATAATTTGGAATGTCTTAAGCTGTCATGCATTTAAATTGGGTATGAGTAGCGAGCAAGATGCAAAGCCTGCGGCATGGCTTCGCTTAACGCAATACAAGGATTTCGCCATTATTGATATTAAGGTTTAAATGCCGAACAGCTTACCAGAAGTGTACAATTCTAAACAAATGACAAATGATAAATGATAAATGATAAATGACCAATGACAAATTACTTCTTCGCTGTACTCGCCGACGGTAGCGAATGACCCGCATTCGGATCAAAAGAAGGAAATGGAGCCGTTCCACCTAAATACGTGGGTAGAATTCCATCCCATTTCTTAATCATTTCCTCTTGCAATTCTAACTCCCGCAAACGAATGGTTAATGGTGAAACCGTTGAGGCTTTAATCCGAGACGCTTCGGCTTCTCCCCTCGCTTCAGCAATTTTTCGCTTAGATTCAGCTTCTGCAACTTCAAGCTGCGCTTTGGCGGCTACGGCTTGCTGTTCCGCTTGGAAACGAGCCGTTATTTGGGCTTCAATGGATTCATCAAATCGAGGCTTAACGATTTCTTCAGTGTAGCCATTATACCAAACCTTTCCTGTACTAATCGTTGCATTTTGTACGCCACGATTTTCACCATAAAGCTCGACTTTGAGTCCAACATAGCCAGCAGGTATCCGCTTAACACTGCTTCCAGGAACCGCACCACAACCCGATGCAATAATTGCTAAAGCAGCCGTTATTCCAGTAAGTTTAAAGAAACGAAGAGGTAGATTTTTCATGGTCTTTAAGTGGTGAATAAACGTATCTGAAGTGCAAATCTAATTCTGCACAATTTTGGGGAGATTACAAGACAAAAATTTGGTTAAATCATGCCATTCTATGTATCTCTACATATCGTGCAACTGATGAAGAGATAAAATTGATAATTTCTTCAGTTGACATCCAAAAGTTCAACAAAGGAAACATCACAATCTGGGAAAGCTTCTTTTATCTGCTTGTGTCGAACTTGAGCATGATGAAGTCTAGCGGCGACATGACTGACGGAAGCTCCCGGTACAACAAGTAATCCGACGACGTAATAACTGACGCCTAACCAAACTTTTTGGTCACTGGGAGAACTAACTAGATTCGCAGCATTACCTAAAAGCCAAAAACAGAAAATGAGTTCGAGTGTTCCTATTGCTATCCATTTTGTCAGGGTTTTCATGAGTTTTGAGGGAGATAATCAATTCTGGTATTAGCCTAAATTAACAGCGGTTATGCTGTCCTCTTGAACAACCAAAAACAATGTTTAATTTAATTCTTATCTCAATTATCTCTACTCATTCATACACAACGAAGAGATGTGTATGAACACTCACAAGTCGGTGTTGCGTCCACAGGCGTGTATCGGTATATTCCCCATGCTTCACCTCAAATGTCACAGGATGGATGTTAGGGAATAGGCAACAGGGAATTCTAAAAAGATTAGGGGTACGACATGTCGTACCCCTACAGATGGTGGTTCAATGGTAAAGCAAGCGTAACGGAAGTCGTCAATCTAAATGCTGATTAATTCGTCTTGCCCGCGCAGGGATTTTCTTTCGCGGCACAAGGATTCGCTTTACCTGCACAAGGATTCTCTTTCGCAGCACAAGGATTAGCCTTACCCGCACAAGGGTTCTCTTTACCCGCACAGGGATTCGCTTGAGTTTCAGTCCCGCCTTCAGGACCCGGCTTTGCCGCACAGGGGTTACCACAGCCCGTTGCTAGCCCCAGACCTAGAATAGAGGCAATAGTGAGTGTCGCAATGTAGTTAACTTTCATTATCTTCTGGTTTCTATGATAAAAGGATTGGTACTTGACATCCTCCCCGGCGTGAAACGCACGGGGATTCCTACCAGTCGAACAATTTTAATTGCTCGTACTCTCGGCGGGCTTCGGCGTGAGCGCTCAGCCGAACGGTTGACGGCTCACCACACACTGCCCCATCATAGCGTTACCGACTTAAAGACTCACTTGATCTGTGTCATCGCCCAGAAATCTGCCGGGGCTTAGGCAATACTTAAACCTAAGAAACTTAAATTACCCTTAAAAACAGCTTGGGATTCGCTGAGACTGTGGTCAAAGATTGCTGGTTTGATTAGGGGGGTTCAGGATAAACCGAGATTTTCTCAGTAAAAACTCAGATTTTCCCTAAATTAATTTGTCAAAATTGACGGTATGGCGAAACCTGATAAAAAATTGCCCATTATTATACTCTAGCTATAAAATAAATGATGGAAAGTAGTGATTGGTTAGTAATAGAGAATGGAGACTGTTTAGCCTGTAATCTCCAAGAGAGTGAAACATCTACAGGCTATTATCGACTTTATCGATTTCTCACCGATGTAGAAGATATTCTCGAATCCATCAAAGATGATCGCCAACGCCTAGAACAAATTCGCCCGTTAGTCCGCCGTTTACTGACGAGTTCCTACTGGTTACAGGGGGAATATCGCGAACCGAATCCCGATACAGGGTGGTCTGTCCTGATGCTTTACGATGAACCAGAGTTCTCCTTAACTGTGCAGACGGTGGTTTGGTTACCCGGACGAGTCTCTCCGATTCATAATCATGCGGCGTGGGGAGTGGTAGCGTTAATTAGTGGTGAAGAAAAAAATACGTTTTGGCGACGGGCTACGGATTCAGAATTTCCCGATCGCATCGAAAAGGTGAGTGAACAGGTTCTGGTTCCTGGCGATATTATCAGCTTTATGCCTGATGCGATTCACCATGTAGAAGTAATGGGAACCGAACCCACGATTACATTTAATCTTTATGGAAAAACCGATTATCAGCGGCGATTTGAGTTTGATCCGATTACCCACACGGCGAAAAACTTCTAATCTGGCGTGGCACAGCTAAAATAGTGGCATAGATTTGACGGTTAAATCGGGCGCAAGCAACCTATTGTAGGGACACGGCATTGCCGTGCCCCTGCTTTGTGCCTTTTGCTATAGAATATACGTTCTCTAAAATTTGGCTAGGTGATTACCGATGAAACCGCCAAGTTCTACTGGTGTCGCGTTTAGGGAGAATTTCTGGATTTGCCCCATCCATACGAGGATAGGAGTTCCGATAAAAAGATAAGTTTTATCAATGATTGACGTTAGCATTTATCTTTGAAATTAATGATTTAGATGAATTACATGGATGACTCGTAAAGACGCGCCATGGCACGTCTTTATATGAGAACTGCTAACTGGGGTTATTGAATCGATGTTCCCCCAGTCGCTGTGAGAAAAATTGAGAGGTTATCGCTGTGTCTGATTCCCCGACAAGTTTAATTGTGGCAGAACCGAAAGCAACCTATCAATCCGGTGGTGATCATCAGAATTGCTGGGTGGAGACGCTGGTGGATTGTCCGGGACTCGAGGGACTGTTGACATACCGCATCCCGGCGGATTTGTCCGTTAAACCGGGAGATATTTTAACGGTGCCATTGAATAACCGGCAGGTGGGTGCGATCGCAATTCGGTTACTGGCTTCTCCCCCTGCTGATGTGCCATTGGCGAAAATCCGGGAGGTGGAGGATGTCGTCTGTACCGGGTTTTTTGAGAACTCCTATTGGCAGGTATTGGAACGAGTGGCGCAGTATTACTGCACACCCCTGATATCCGTGGTTCGGGGGGCGTTACCACCGGGATTGTTGATGCGATCGCAACGGCGAGTGCGTCTAGATCGTGAGGCGCTTCCCGATGGCGCTGATACATTTGTTGGTCGAACGGCGCGTCAGGTTTTGACACTCCTAGACACCCAACCGGAAGGGGATTACAGCGTAGCCTATCTGCAACGCCAGGTGAAAGGGGCGCGTCGCGGGGTGAAAGATTTACTTAAACGCGGCTGGGTAGAAAGTTATTTGAAACCGCCCCAACCGTCTCGCCCGAAGTTAAAGAAAGCAGTCACTCTCGTCGCGGATCGCTTTGAACCTGATGTCACCGAACGACAACGGGAAGTATTAGATGTACTGCGGCGTCGGGGTGGGGATATGTGGCTGAATGAGTTGTTGCAAGTCTGTCATGCTACGTCTTCTATTGTTAACAAGCTGGCAGAAAAAGGGTATGTCGTTGTTGAATACCGGGAAATTCTCAGAACTCTGGATCAGCCGAATGTGGCAGATGATCGCCCTAAAGTCTTGACAGATACGCAAGCTTATGCATTGCAAACAATTCAACGTTTGGATGAGTATAACCAAGTCCTCTTGCATGGGGTAACAGGTTCTGGGAAAACCGAGGTTTATCTGCAAGCGATCGCGCCGTTGTTAAGGTCGGGAAAATCTGCCCTGGTGTTAGTTCCAGAGATTGGGCTGACGCCTCAACTCACCGACCGATTTCGCGCCCGCTTTGGCAAAAAGGTGAATGTGTATCACAGTGGGTTATCCCATGGGGAACGTTATGATACCTGGCGACAAGTATTAAGTGGAGAACCCCAGGTCGTCATTGGTACGCGATCGGCTGTTTTTGTGCCGTTACCTAAATTGGGTCTAATTATATTAGATGAAGAACACGACTCCAGTTTCAAGCAAGACAGTCTTTCTCCCACCTATCATGCCCGTACCGTTGCCCAATGGCGGGCGGAATTGGAAAATTGTCCTCTGGTTTTGGGTTCAGCTACCCCGTCTTTAGAAACCTGGGTTGCTGTAAACGGTCAACAAGCCAATTTTAAAACAGACGCCCCCTGTAAAACCTATTACCTTTCATTACCCGAACGCATCCAATCTCGCCCCTTACCCCCTGTGGAAATTGTGGATATGAGACAGGAGTTAAAGCAGGGGAATCGTTCTATTTTCAGCCGTTCTCTCCAAGATGGGTTACAGCAGTTGAAACAAAAGCAGCGACAAGGGATTTTATTTATTCCCCATCGCGGACATAGTACCTTTGTATCCTGTCGCAGTTGTGGATATGTGATTGAATGCCCAGATTGTGACGTGTCCCTGTCCTATCACTATGCCCACGAGGGGGCGAATCAACTCTTGCGGTGTCACTATTGCAACTATACAACCGCCCATCCTCATAATTGCCCCGAATGTGGTTCACCCTACCTCAAGTTTTTTGGGAGTGGGACTCAACGAGTAACCCAGGAGTTAGCGAAAGCGTTTCCTGATTTACAGGTGATTCGCTTTGATAGTGATACCACCCGCACCAAGGGGGCGCATCGAACCCTGTTAACTCAGTTTGCCAATCGGGAAGCGGACTTATTAGTCGGGACGCAAATGTTAACCAAAGGATTAGACCTAGCCGGAGTCACCTTAGTCGGCGTTGTGTCTGCTGATGGACTATTACACTTATCGGATTATCGGGCAGCAGAACGAGCATTTCAAACCTTAACCCAAGTCGCAGGTCGGGCGGGACGGGGGGATGATCCGGGTCAGGTGATTGTCCAAACCTATTCACCCCAACATCCAGTGATTCAGGCAGTGAAAACCCATGGGTATGAGGTGTTTACTGAGGCAGAATTGGTACAACGAGAAGCCTTGAATTATCCTCCCTACGGGCATTTGATTTTGTTGCGGTTAAGTGGGTTGGAGGAGATGGCGGTTGAACAGGCGGCGGAGAGGTTAGCGGAATGGTTGAGTCAGGTGAGTTCTGGGTATGAAATATTAGGACCTGCGCCAGCAGGAATTATGCGAATTGCCCGTCGTTATCGATGGCAAATTTTACTCAAGTTTCCGCCAGAGGTGGCGGTAAGAGTACCAGATGTGGCGGCGTTGCAGCAGATTTGTCCACCGGATGTGAGTTTGACGATTGATGTTGATCCCTTGAATATGATGTAGGGGGTCAGCTCGAAACGGAACTGGATGAGACACAATCACCTCAACCAGCCTGATATAAAAGCATAGCTTGCTCACAGCATCCTGGTAGAATATCGCTCTTCTGTCACTTTCGGAAGGGCGATAGAACCATTGGTAGGATTGAAACTAACTGGATGAGACTCAATCGGGTGAACAAGTCTGATCTGCCGATTCAATATCTCTACCAAACCCATTTACTCGATTTATAGCAGTCGCCAGGATCTACGCTGAATTCTCCAACACTTCAACAGGCAAAGGCTCAGGAAATACTTCCGGAGAAAACATATCCCATAAAACTTTAAAATAGGGTAAAACCAGTGCAAATTGCTGCCGCGAAAGACGTTTCCCAAACTCTAGCCCTAATAGATGAATCATTTGCCGCACTAATTCCCAGCCTACATTTAAAGTCGGGTAAAGCATGACACATAAAGGAAATAATTCCTGTTGGATGGGGGCAATACTTCGTTCCAGAACGCAAAGCCACAGGTAAATCTGAAACATTTCTACATCTCGAATACTGGCAGCTTGTACCGTAGGGTTCACTAAGCTACCACTATGACAGTGATAGTTCGGATGTAGATCACTAATTCGGGTGGCAATTTGTTGAGCAATTAATATCTGATCCGGTAAGAGTTGCCGTAGAGATACCAACGCTAAGGATTGATGATCATAATTAGCGGCAGTTTTATAGAGTCGTTGTAAGGGCATATAAAGACAATCATCAATCACCTGGAAATAAACCCTCACCGTAGCTTGTTCTTGAGGGGACAATGATTTTAAGAGTAACTGACCGCTATAGTGAAATTGCATACTCACAAAGGCAATTACCCTAGGATCAATGGTTGTATAGTTCTGTCGAATGCGACCCAGATCTGATGATAAAAATAAACATAGACGTTCGGGGCTAACTTGATCAGAATAAGCTAACAATACTTTCTCATAGACTGAGTAAGTGTCTTTGGTAATTTGCCAAGGATCAATTAAGCGGTAATTAATCCCTTGTCGCTTAATTTCTTGGCAAAGTAACGCTTCAGTTTTTGTCCAGGCTTGAATCATTACCGTTCGCAAGGAATCAAGCAACCGCTGCGCTATAACAGCTCGTAATCCTGTAGAATTCGACTGCCACGTTTTTTCTGATGTACTGTGTTGTTGGACATACTTTTTTGCCCAGAGTTTGGATAGCTTTCTTGCCGTCGCGATTTTCTCTGTCTGCGACGGTTGAGAATTACCTCGCTTATCCTTTGTATTCATGACACACCCCTTGTCTAGAATGTCGATGCAGTCTGCAAAATGGCGGTAGCAATAAAGTCAACAGAAAAAAAGGCTTTTTTGGTAGCTAATGTGACAATTTTTAATTAAGTCGGATGACTAAATCGGTGTTCTAGCACAGTGGCTCACCAATAGCTGCTTGTTCCTTGCTTTCCAATTCCCCAAATTTACTCACTAGTCAAAGGATAGTCTTTTTTGAAAAAATTCTCAATAGTTACTTTATTTAGGGGGAAGCAGGGAATGGGGGAGATGAGGGAACTAGAGCAACAAATGACAAATGATGAAACTAAACCGAATGCTGTGCAATCCAATCCTGCAAAATAGGATTAACCACCTCAGGGGCTTCATCTTGGGGACAATGACCTAAACCCTCTAAGGGTACAAATTGTTCCACGGCGGGAAAATTGACCCATTCTTTTGCCTCCGCGATGGGTTCCCAAGGATCATCGGTTCCCCACAAAATCAGTGTGGGACACTGTAACTGAGGTAATAAGTCTTCGGCTAGAGGTCCTGCGGAATAGCGGGTAAATGCGATAAACACATCTGCCGCCCCTACATCAGCTGCTGGTGTCATCAGTAAGTCTACTAATTCATCAGTCACTGCCTCGGATTTGCGATATGCTTGCAATAAAATTTTACGTACAACCTGTGGTTTCGCCAGTTGACGGAAAAAGAGTTGTCCGACCCACTTAATCCCCAGTAACTGTTGTACCATGGGTGCGCCAATGCGACGATGCCAAGGTAATGTAACTCGTTTGCGATCGTGCAGCATCCGCAGGGAACAGTTGATCAGGGTAACACCCAATACCATATCTGGACAATCCACAGCCGCTTGCATCGCTACAATACAGCCAATTGAATTCCCCACCAAAAACGCTGGAGTCTCTACGACTTCCCGGCAAAAATCAATGACTTGTTGTCCCCAAGTTTCAAAGGTATACTCCACCTCAAGTCCCGGCATCGGTTTGGCAGAAGCACCAAAGCCAATTAAGTCAATGGCATAACACCGACAGGATTCTGCTAATACGGGTAAATTCTTACGCCAATGTCCGCAAGACGCGCCAAAGCCATGCACCATGACAACGGCTGGTCCAGAATTGCCTTGGACTTGATAGGCAATGGGAAAACCTCGCCATGTCCAGGTGTGAGTGTCCAGTTTAGGGTGTTTTGGCAGGGTGGAGGAGGAAAAGGTCATGACAATTTCAAGCGTACAGCGTTACTATTTACATTTTGTAATAAAAAAGCGTTTTTCGAGTCCAAGGTGGAAAAAACTGAGTTAAATCCGTTTCCAGAGCAGTGTTATAGCCCGTCTCTACACTCAACACTCGTCTTATGTAAAAATTAACCTTAAGAAATTTTTTGGTGCGTCCCCTATGTTGGTGCAAACGTCTGCTGCTGTTATTCCGTTCCTAGGATCGGAAATTCAGGCATCCTATAAAGCGTCACAAGTGGTTATTTTGCCGATTCCCTACGAGGCAACCACAACCTATCGTAAAGGCACAGAAAATGGACCTGATGCGCTCTTGGAGGCGTCAATCCAGCTCGAATACTACGATGATGAGTTGGAACGGGAGATTTGTAAAGACGCTAGGATTTATACTAACGGCGCGATCGCAGATACAAGAGGTAGACGAAAGATTTCTGCCCAATCCATGCTGACAGAGACTCGTGACACCGTATCTGGGCTTATCGATGATGGTAAATTTGTAATTGCGATCGGGGGTGAACATAGCATTACCACGGGAATTGTAGACGCCTACCGTCAAAGGAGTAGCGAACCCTTTACCGTAGTGCAAATAGACGCCCACGGAGATTTACGCCACGAATACGAAGGCTCAATTTATAACCACGCCTGTGTGATGCGTCGGATTGTGGATATGGGACTACCGACATTACCCGTGGCCATTCGGAGTCTTTGTCAAGAAGAAGCGGACTTAATTAAACAAAAATCCATCCCCGTAATTTGGGCGCGAAACATTGCCCAAAATCCCCACTGGATAGAGGAAGCGATCGCGACTATCCCAACAGGACGAGTATTTATTACCATTGACTTAGATGGCATTGATCCAGCTTCAATGCCAGGGGTTGGCACTCCCGAACCGGGTGGGCTGAATTGGTATGCGCTCCTAACCTTTTTGCGACGATTGTTTGAATCCCATCAGGTCATCGGTTGCGATGTAATGGAGTTAGCCCCCGTGGTTGATTCAGTGGTCTCCCAATTTACAGCCGCTAAACTGGTTTACAAACTCATCGGCTATCAAACTCTGGCACAAAGGTGGTAGCGATGGCTGAAATTCACGACCTGATCCAGGATAATCGGTAAACGGGAACGGGAAAAAGGAAAGAACGAACACATTGTCAAACACACACCGTAACACGATATGAGTCTGAAGGAAAAACACGGCACACCCATTGGCAGTTATGCTCCCGATTTTGAACTTTTAGGCACTGATAAAGATGTTCACCACCTATCCCGGTATCTGGAAAAGTGGCGAGGAGTTGTGGTAATCTTCTTAAGTAATAACTGTCCCGACTCTGCCGCTTATGTAGACAGACTCAAACAACTGCAAACCCGATTTCGGGAACAGGGATTTATCCTGATTGGCATTAACTCCAATGATGCTAACCAATCTCCCGAAGATAGTTTTGGTCAAATGCAGCAGTTTGCGAGTAGTAGAGGGTTGAATTTTCCCTACCTGTGGGACCCAACTCAGGATGTGGCACAAGGATTTGGTGCTTCAAAAACCCCAGAAGCCTTTGTGATTGATGAACAGGGAGTCTTGCGCTACAGGGGTCAAATTGACGATAATAGCCAACATCCTGAAGCCGTCAACGAAGCTTACGTCAAGAATGCGATCGCCGCGTTACTGGCTGGGGAAACTATCTCACCCAAATCAACTCCCACCTTGGGTAGTCCCCTAGTATGGCGTCGCTAGTGAGCAGAGAGAGCCAGACAGCTGGGGAGATGGGGAGAATCAGTATTTGAAGCCACCTGACACCAGTAATAGTTAACTGGAACTCGTGAATACCATAAGAATTTGTACTTTAGCACCACGGGTGTTAAAAACAATCAAACTTCGTTAGAGTCACAGCACTCTGTCAGAATTATCGGTAGACTGTTATCGTATGGGCAAGGCAATAGTCAAGAAAGAAAGAGTCGTAGCATGGGGATGAAATACCGACGGGTTTTACTAAAAGTGAGCGGTGAAGCCTTGATGGGCAAACTGAGCTACGGCATTGATCCAGGAGTCGTTCAGGACATCGCTGCTGAAATCGCCGAAGTCGTGGCAAGTGGCATCCAAATGGCAATCGTCGTCGGCGGTGGTAATATTTTTCGCGGTTTGAAAGCGGCTGCAGGCGGAATGGATCGGGCAACGGGTGATTATATTGGTATGATTGCCACAGTCATGAATGCCATGACTCTGCAAGATGCCTTAGAGCAAATGGGAATACCGACTCGTGTGCAAACCGCGATCGCGATGCAAGAAGTGGCAGAACCCTATATCCGCCGCCGTGCCATTCGTCACCTGGAAAAAGGGCGAGTGGTAATTTTTGGTGCAGGTTCAGGGAATCCCTTTTTCACCACGGATACGACAGCGGCTTTACGAGCCGCCGAAATTGATGCGGAAGTGATCTTTAAAGCCACTAAAGTCGATGGGATTTATGATTGTGATCCCCAACTAAATCCCCAGGCTCGCCGCTATCATACGCTGCCCTATCACTATGTCCTCGCTCAAGATCTACGGGTAATGGATAGTACCGCGATCGCTTTATGTAAGGAAAATAATATCCCAATTATGGTATTTGATTTGACAGGGCGGGGTAATATCCGCCGCGCTGTTCAAGGAGAATCTGTCGGAACAATTGTGGGAGGTTTTTGTGAAGTTAGCTGATGCTGAAAGCCAAATGAAGAAAGCCGTTGAAGCAACGCAACGGGGTTTTAATACCATTCGTACCGGTCGGGCGAATGCAAGTCTATTGGATCGAGTGATGGTGGAATACTATGGTAGTCCTACCCCCCTGAAGTCTCTGGCAAGCATTAATACGCCAGATGCTACCACGATTACGATTCAACCTTACGACAAGAGTACGCTGACTCTGATAGAAAAATCGATTTCCTTATCGGATATCGGCTTAACCCCCAATAATGACGGTCAAGTCGTGCGATTGAATATTCCTCCCTTAACCAGTGAACGCCGCCAGGAATTTGTGAAGATGGCGGGTAAGTTAGCCGAGGAGGGAAAAGTCTCGATTCGGAATATCCGTCGTGATGCGGTTGACTCGGTTCGTAAACAGGAGAAAAATAGCGAAGTTTCTGAAGATGAAGCCCGTGATCTGCAAGACCAGATTCAGAAAATGACGGACAAGTACACGGCTAAAATTGATGAATTGTTAGCTGTCAAAGAGGAAGATATTACCACGGTTTAAAGATTGCGGCAACATCCCATTGGGGGTAAATTTGCAGCAGTAGGGCGGGCATCTTGCCCGCTTCCCCAACCTGAACGTTTTGAGTGATGAGGGAGATGGGGCAGATGAGGAAGATGAGGGAGATAGGGAAGATGGGGGAGATGGGGGAGATGGGGGAGATGGGGGGAGATGAGTAGGTTCACTCAAAACTCTACGTTAACTGTTAACTGTTTCCTGACGAATGACGAATGACGAATGACGAATGACGAATGACGAATGACGAATGACGAATGACGAATGACGAATGACGAATGACGAATGACGAATGACGAATGACGAATGACGAATGACGAATGACGAATGACGAATGA
>NZ_JAVKBY010000134.1:0-7304 GCF_040222985.1 Coleofasciculus sp. F4-SAH-05 | reverse complement strand
CTTGTAGTGCGTTAAGCGAAGCCATGCCGCAGGCTTTGCATCTTGCTCGCTACTAATACCTAATAGGTTTTAATATCTATCTGACTTTCACAACTACTGAACTAATCGGCGAATTTTACCATAAGCAATATAGGAACCTCCCTGGGGATTTTCCTTCACCTCATCCACGACATATAATATCCCTTCCTCTCGAATAGTGCGAGGAAAACGGATATTGTAGTCAGGATTATAGCCATCAGAAACGACTCTGGCTCGTAGTTTTTTCCCCTCCTTGACACACTGAACTAGAACCCCATCTCCCACCGTATCTGTGGTTTCTAAATCAGCCGCTGTTCCTTGGGCTTTAGCGGTTTGTAATTGTTTAGCTTGACGGTTTTTTGGGGTGGATGCTTTTTCTTCACCCGGTTTAACCAGGCGGCGAATGTTTCCTGAGGTGCGATAAAATGTGCCATTAGCAGATGGGGTAATTTCATCCACGACATAGGTGACACCTTGTTCGCGAATACGGCGGGGAAACTGCACGTTTAAATCCGGATTATATCCCTCAGAAATAACCCGAACTCGTAGCTTACCCCCAACCCGTTCACATTTGACTAAAACACCACTGTCGGGATTCGTCGTTACCTCTAACCCACTGGCTGCACCTGTTGTGGTTCCACGGAATTTTAAATCTTCGCGATCGCGGGTTTGGGTTTGATAAGATTGATCCCGCATTTCTTTGCGGATTGCCCGGTCAAATCGTCGATTTTCTAAACATTGGGCATAGTAGTCAAGTTGGGCAATTTCTTCGGCAATGTCAAAGAATTCGTCTAATGTCTTGTGTTTAAGTTCCTCTATCGTTTCACGCAGTTTAACTACCGCTTGTTGAAAGTCTCCCTTGTCCGCCAGGGAAACGGCTTCATCTTTCAATTTGGCAATTCTTAACTGAGAGGTTTGTTCCAAGACTTGAGGATCAGGCTGGATATCTTTGGCTTGTTCTTCTGAACCGACGGTTAAGGTAATGGAAAACTGATTGCTAATGTTTTGGATACTGCCTTCGACAATGGTTTGATAGTCATACGTCACAGTCGCAATCGTCGTCATTCCGGATTGCGATCGCGAGGACACGGTTAAGGGAATCGCCAAGGGCTTTTGTTCAACGCCATACACATCGCCCAAGACAACCTCTACCGTATTGCCAACCTGGGAAAAGCGATAGTTATTCAGAATCTCACCAACCTCCACAAACGCTTCCGGTTGTAGCTTCACCCTGAGATTTTGCGCCACAACTGAGACTAAACTTTCCATCTCAATTTCAAACACTTGGGAAGCATCATCGGGAGACTGAATAAAGTAGAAATTTCCTCTGGCGGCATTCGCCATATTAATCAGTAAATCTTCGTTAAAATAATTACCAAACCCTAAAGTTGTGGTGACAATATCCGCTTCTGCTTTTTCTAAGGCTGTTTTCGTCAGCACTTGCGGATCTTTAATCCCATAATTTGCCAATCCATCGGTTAAAAGTAAGACGCGATTAATCCGTTCCGGACTTTGGTTAGCTTGAACTTGAGTACATCCCAACAACCATCCGCCACTTAAGTTGGTGCAGCCCCCGGCGCGAATTTTACCAATTTTTGCTTTAATAGCGGCTTGATCGCGAACGAATTGTGGGGGAATAATCACCTCGGCGGTGTCATCATAAATCACCACCGAAACAAAATCATCAGCGGTGAGATGATCAATAAGATTTTGGGCAGCTTGAATGGCATATCGTAGGGGCTCTCCCGCCATTGAACCCGAACGATCTAAAACTAAGCTGAGATTGAGCGGACGACGCGAGGATGTCTGCTGACTTGACTCTGATCCTTGAAAGGTAATCAGTAAGTCTACGGTTGAGGGACTGTCTGCGGCAATTAACGATTGACTGAGGGTGTAACTGGCTTTCATATCCACAGGTTAGCGCTAAGGGTTTAGATGGGATTATTTCATTTTAGTTTAACTAATTAAAAACAAGGGCTAGGATGTCAGGGAGACGTTCCGGCGGAACGTCTCTACCGTTGTTAATCTTCGTCATCGTCATAAATGAAATCGGGCGGCGGTGGAATATCGGGAACCAGTTGAATCGTCATTCCCTGTTCAAACATGCAGGAATCTATATCCTCTTCGTCTAAGATTACCTCCCGATGCGCCCAAGCTAGACCTTGATTAGGAAGTTTTATTTCTATCCAGCCACCTTTGGTTTGTTTGCCTGTTATTGGTACTTGTTCTCTAGTTAAATAGGTAATTACATTATCGCGAAATGATGCTGGATCAGAACGAACATTTCCGGTAACAATTACTGAACAAGTGGCAGGTTCTGGCGATGGTTTAGGTTCAGGAGAAGGAGAGGGAGATGGGGAGGGACTGGAAGTAGCACCGTTGGCTGATTTTGTCGCTGTGGGAGAGGTTGTTGATGATGAGACAACGGTATCGGTTGCATCGGTTGACGGTTGGACGGCGGTACGATTAAATAAACTAATCAGTAGAGCTAATGTAGCTAAACCGCCACCAATTCCTGCCCAAAGGAAGAGTTTATTGGAGGATTTAGAAACGGCGGGTTCAGGATTTAAGAAATTGCTAAGATTTGATGATACTTGAACGTCAGCAGTCGGTTCTGTTTCCGGTTCGTCTGGCGTTTGCATATACCATTCGGGGATAGAATCGGGTTTTAATGAGACTCTTTCCGGTTGATTGCCATTGGCTGACGTCGATTCTGTCGTTGGTTCAGGATTAATAGAGTCAATGGTGGATGAGGGCGCGATCGCACTCTCCTGTTGGGGCGATGGCACCTCTAGCGATGTGGAGGCGGAGACGGGTGGTGCTGGGGAATCAACGGGTTGATTGGGTGAGACACTCTTCTGTGATTGGGGTGATACCTCTGTCGGTGTGGATGGCGGGATCGGGGGTGCTGGGGAATCAACGGGTTGAGTCGGTGGGAGACTCTCCTCGGCTGGAGGTGACACCGGCACAGGTGCAGAGGCTGAAATAGGGGGTTCTGTAGGCTCAACCGATTGAGTCGATGGGGCGCTATCCTCTGATTGGGGTGACACCTCCATGGGTGTGGATACGTCGGTGGTTTCTTCTTGATCTCGTTGATCTCGAATGAGTGAAATAGAACGCCGACTTAGAGATTCTCTAATGTCTGTTCCTCCTGTTCTCTCGACTTCCCGATTACTATTGGGATTCGATTGGGAAGTTTGGCGGGATTGCTTTTGGTATAGGATTATTTGTTCAGTGTCTTTAATATCTTGCTCTCTCAATCCTAAAGACTGTTGCAAATCTTTTAAGAGTTTACGAGACTTGGGGTTGAGTGAATTATCGGCTCGGAAAACTTCCCGAAACGCTTGTTTATATCGCTGTAATTTTTCCTGATACTCGCGATAGGGGGTTAAAACTTGGGCTTCTATCGCCGCACAATCGGCTGGAGTGAGATGTAGACTTTGGGCTAATGTATCCAGAGCTGAACGACCGCCAACAGCAATTTCACCCCCTCTGATCCAGCGCTGTGCTTCTTTACGATACTTCAAGGTGAGGCGATTTAGGGGAACTTGACTCAGTGCGATCGCTTGGTAAGGTTCGCTAGCATATAATCTAGGTTTTAACGCAGGAGCAACAATTTTAAGCTGCTGAGAAACATAGTCATGAAGTTCCTTGACACAAATCCAATCATCATGATTGCGATCGGCGAGTCCCGTTGCCAGTCCTTCGATTAAGTAACGAGTGTAATCCGAGGGTTGAGATGCTTCTGATTGGTTGAAATAGGGAATGGAACTAAAACAGCTCAGAAGCGCCCACTTCTCACCCGTCATTTGTTGTTTTAACCCAACCTGATTATAGTCGTTTGCCGTTATTTCCCAATCCAAAATATTGCTACAGTAACCGTCGATAATCACAATATTCTGCGGACAGGGACTGTTGCTAAGTATATCCTGGATTAAACGAGCTGGAACAACGGTTGCCTTGACTAATTCTTTGAGGGAATTGTCATCAGTCATGCGAGTGGCGGTGATGCCAGTTCCTAAATATACGGTATCATTATGATCTTGGATACATTGACCTGAGAAAAACAACAACACGACATCTTCCTCGGCACGCTGACTCAACAGCGTTTCGATGGTTTCCCGCATCACGGGAGGATTCGGATTGATCAGCGTTTCTATCTCATCAAAAGAATACTGCAAAACACGTTGCATCGCTTCAACAGCGTTAACGGCTCCGGGTACGGGGTGAAAACCATAGCCGTACTCACTTACCCCAATCAGCAATGCTATTTTCACAACTGGTGATTCCCTAGACTGCTACAACGTTTTGTGCTGCCTAAATTACTCCCATCAAGATTTTTTCAGGCAATTGGTGACCCTAAGTTTGGATTCACTAGTCCCACTAAGCGGTTGTACATTTTATCTGCTATAGTTATGGGTTTTGTCCGTTATTGTGGAATCAACTGACCCCGTCCTTACACTGCAAACAGCCAGGATGTCAAGGCAGACATTGAAATGTTTGTTAGCTTAGACTCTTGATGGTTGTCGTTGAGTACACCCTCTTTAAACCTTTACTTCTGTTATATCCGGATAGACAGGCAGGTATCTACCGAAAGGCTAATTTTTTTTTGTCTATTTACAAACCTATACATTGATCGTAAACTATATTTTTATTTGTGGCTACCATCGCTTTTTTTCTGGTGACTAGAGTTTGTGGTAATTTGATAGTTATCGGTCACAAGCCAGGGCGGGTTTTGTTTTTCAGTTATCAGTCATACGCAAGCTTTAATGGCTAAACCCGCCCCTACAGTAGCTAAATCCACTCCTACAGTTGACTGGAGACGTGCCGTGGCGCGTCTCTACATAGTGCCGATTATTTTTTATTCAAAAGGATACTCACTCTGATAGAATCAGGGCTTACAGAGAGAAAGTATTCCAGATTACCAAAATCCCAGGCAGAGGCTTTGGGAACCCGTAATCAATTTGGTGCAACGGGCAAACTCATGAAACGCAGAAAATTTGTCGGGAATGCTGTCATTGGTGCAACAGGCACCGCCGCCCTAGCGGGGTGTCGCCCAACCGCTACTAATTCAGGGGCGCAAAGCGGTAGCCAACCCAGAATTCGGTGGCGCATGGCAACGAGTTGGCCCCAATCGTTGGATACTATTTTTGGCGGCGCAGAAACCCTTTGCCAGGGTGTCAGTGAAATGACCAATGGACGTTTCACGATTAAGCCCTTTGCTGCTGGTGAAATTGTACCCGGATTGCAGGTGCTAGATGCGGTACAAACTGGAACTGTACAATGTGGTCACACCGCTAGCTATTATTACATCGGCAAAAATCCAGCTTTGGCATTTGGCACAACTGTTCCCTTTGGTTTAGACGCCCAACAACAGAATGCCTGGTTATACCATGGTGGTGGTTTAGAGGCGATGCACAAGCTTTATAGTGACTTCGGCGTGATTAACTTTCCGGCTGGGAATACGGGAACTCAGATGGGCGGCTGGTTTAAGCGGGAAGTTAACTCGGTGGCGGAACTCCAAGGTTTGACCATGCGGATTCCTGGGTTAGGCGGTGACGTGATGTCCCGGTTAGGGGTCAACGCCCAAGTGTTACCCGGTGGCGAGATTTACCTAGCATTGGAACGGGGGGCAATTGACGCGGCTGAATGGGTGGGTCCTTATGATGACGAGAAACTCGGCTTGCATCAAGCGGCTCAACTCTACTACTATCCCGGTTGGTGGGAGCCAGGAGCAACTTTAGAAGTGCAAGTGAATAAGGGAGAGTGGGATAAATTGCCCAAAGAGTATCAGGAAGTCTTCAAAGCGGCAGCCATGGATGCCAATCTGAACATGCAGACTCAGTATGATGCCTTAAATCAACAAGCCCTAGGAAAACTGCTGGACGCTGGGGTGAAGCTGATGCCCTATTCTCAAGAGATTATGCAGGCGGCTCAGAAGGCATCCTTTGAAATATATGAGGAGAATGCTGCTCAAGATAGTACGTTTAAAGAGGTTTACGAGCAGTGGAAGAGCTTTCGTGAACAGATTTACCAATGGCATCAGGTGAATCAACTCAGTTTTTCTAACTTTGTGATGGCAAATCAGGGATGAGGATGTCAATCACTGAGAACCGCTATAATAAATCCGCCTTTCCCAAATATGTCATTGATGAGGTGTGAACGATTGAAATTTAAACAGTCTACTATGCGGCACTATCCGTTAAAGCGCTCTACTCTAAAAAAACCAGGATTTGACTGGGTTCAGATTGCTCTGTTGGTTTGGATTGGTGTCTTAGGGGCGGCTGAACGTGCCGCCGCTCACCACCCGGTTGGGGGTAGAACCCCTGCCAATGTCTGGGAAGGGTTGCTCTCTGGACTCGCGCACCCGGTTATCGGATTTGACCATTTGGCGTTTGTTGTGGCTGTGGGTTTATTAGCCGCGAATATTGTTCGGGGTGGTTTTATTCCCGTTGCCTTTTTGTTAACGGCAATGGTAGGTACAGGGATTCACCTGTTAGCGATTGACTTGCCGATGACTGAACTGGCAATTGCGGGTTCGGTGGTTCTGTTTGGGGCGATGCTGATAGGGCAATACCGTCTCGATTATAAAGTGTTAACTGGACTGGCTGCGATCGCGGGATTGTTCCATGGTTATGCTTATGGAGAAGCCATTATTGGTGCCCAGATGAATCCGATAGCGGCATATCTGCTCGGATTTACGCTCATTCAGGGGATTATTGCCTTCGGCGCGATGATGGCAAGTCAACTTATCCTCAAGCGATGGAGTGAGAATGCATTGGCTATCCTGCGGGTTTTCGGCTTGGCAATTTGCTCGGTGGGAGTCATGTTCTTGGCAACTGCCATTGTCGGATAGTCAGCCGATTTTATGTAGGGTGGGCTAACCCTGGGAACCCTAAGTAGGGGCTGCTGAATAAGTGGAGAGGTGAGGGGAAGCAGGGAGAGCAGGGGAAGCAGGGGAAGCAGGGGGAGTCCGTTTAAGTTAGCTCATCACCTGGTTCAAGGCGCTGGAATGATATTTGTTGAAGATATCAATTTCCAGACCAAGAAGCGATTTTTGGAATCCCCATCCTGACACCGCGTTAGCAGGTTGGGGAGGATGTCAAGTAGGCAGACTAGAAGCAAGAGGACAATGCAATGAGATGTTTATAGAAACGCCGTAAAACCCACATCCTTTTAGGTGTGGGATATAAGGCGGGTCATCGGAGGTACGGAGATGACCAAACTATCTGGTCTTCTGATTTTCAATGTAACGCTTAACCGTCTCACTACTGACATTTCCCGCC
>NZ_JAVKBY010000130.1:0-34918 GCF_040222985.1 Coleofasciculus sp. F4-SAH-05 | reverse complement strand
GATGGCGGTAGGCACTAGAGACTTCTCCAATTACACAAATCTTAAGGAGTTGGGTATCCTGTTCTAACATATCTTGAATGTAGTCGGTTAACCCTGCCACTGAAAGTGTTGTCTCTGGGGTATTAGTCATTTTTCATTTGTTGGTCCATTCCACATTTTCGTGTTTTACTGGGGGTTGGGGTGGGGTGGTGCGGGGGGTGCTGGGTAAGCTGGGGATCCGGGGGGAGCTGGGGGAGCTGGGGAAACAAATGACAAATGACAAATGACAAATGACAAAGGACAAAGGACAAATGACAAATGACAAATAACCCAGAGACAACCCTTTCAGTGGCAGGGTTAACCGACTACATTCAAGATCTGTTAGAACAGGATACCCAACTCCAGAAGATTTGGGTAATTGGAGAAGTCTCTAGTGCCAACCGCCATCGGAGTGGTATGTTTTTCACCCTGCGAGATTTAGAGGGTAAGGTATCGATTCAATGCGTGGTGTGGAAGTCTGTGCTAAGTAAGCTGGTGCAACTTCCCCAATCTGGAGAACAGTTGATTGCGTTAGGCAGTATCCGGATTTATCCGCAACGGGGACAATATCAGCTTATGGTTTGGCAGGCATTGCCAGGAGGAGAAGGGTTACAGGCACTGCGCTACAATCAACTGCGCCAACGATTAGCGGCACAAGGATTATTTGATGCCCAACACAAGCGCCCCCTACCAACACATCCGCAAACGATCGCGGTTGTCACTTCACCCCAAGCCGCCGCTTGGGGTGATATTCGCCGCACCCTGCGACAACGGTATCCAGGGTTATGTGTGTTGTTTTCTCCGGCACAAGTGCAAGGGGATTTAGCACCCGAATCCATCGTGACAGCGATTGAGCGAGTTGAGCGAGACGGGAGGGCTGAGTTGCTGATTTTGTCGCGGGGAGGTGGCGCATCGGAGGATTTGGTTGGCTTTGATGATGAGCGAGTGGTGAGAGCGATCGCGAATTGTTCAATTCCAGTATTAACCGGGATTGGTCATCAACGGGATGAATCTTTAGCCGATTTAGTGGCTGATTGTTGCGCTCATACACCCACCGCCGCCGCTGAACGAGCCGTGCCAGAGTTGGCAACCCTGATTAGCGAACATCAGCAGCGTCAGGAGGCGTTACATGAGGCGGTGACTCAGCATCTGGATACCTCCTGCAACCAATTGCACCAACTCAGAAACCGTCTAACCCGCTTACCCCTTAACCGACAGTTACAGCAGGAACACCATGCGATCGCGCAGCAGCGACAGCGATTAGTTCACAGCACATCTTGGCGCATAAGTCAAGCCAGTCAACATTGCCAATTTCTGGGGCAAAAGTTAGCCACCCTTGACCCGACCAATGTTTTAAAACGAGGATATGCGGTGGTACGGACTGAACAAGGAAACATTGCTCGCAACGCGACGAGTCTCGCTCCAGGAGAAGAATTACATATTCAATTGGCTGAGGGACAAGTTAACGTTAAAGTCACAGAAATCATTGATTAGGGGCTGCTGTAGGAAGTCTTGTGGTGGAGTTAGAGAGCAGGGGAAGCAGGGGAAGCAGGGGAAGCAGAGGGAGCAGGGGAAGCAGGGGGAGCAATGGTACATTTTCGGTGATTCTATCGCCATAGTTTCAACACCGAGCGAAGCCGAGGTGTTGATAGATAGTCTCACATTTCCTTGAAGATGAACAACTTTCTCTACGGCTCCAAGTGTTGATAGCTAAGGGTTTCGGCTTTGTGCAGCAAGCCCTAATTAAATTGGCTTGGATAACGGTTTTGTGAACTCTGACCAATGACCAATGACCAATGACCAATAACCAATGACCAATAACCAATGACAATCAGAGCAGAACTGGGATGTGCTGTCTCCGATGAATGAAATGAAAGAAACTCTATATTCCCAGTTCTGATGAAATTACATTCCTGGCAGGTTCAACCCACTGGTGAGTTCTTCCATTCGTTCTCTCATCGTCGTGGTTGATTTATCGTAAGCATCCTTCATGGCGGCTGTCACCGTTTCTGAGAGGGCTTCAGCTCCCTGGTTAATCGCGTCTGGAGCAATTTCGACGCGCAGGGGTTCCTGATTCCCACTCATAAACACCTTAACCATACCATCGCTAGAGGAGCCTTCAATTTCCATTTGCTCCAATTCTTCTTGAAGCTGTTTGGCTCCTTGTTGTACCTCTTGGGCTTTTTTGAATGCTTCGGCAAGTTCTTTCATCTTGCCTAAACCGAAGCCGAATCCTTGTCCTTTGGTCATAACTGATTGACTGTCTCTCGAGTTGGACGGGTTTATCGTTGCTAAGTCTTAATCTTAGTACCGCTTCGGTCAATGCGACATCCTTAGACCGGCTGAAACCGTCCTAAGATTTTCACTTCTGGCTCTAAGGAAAGCGACCAATGCTGCTCGACTTGCTGCTGCACATAACGAATCAGTTGGAAGATATCGCTGGCTTTAGCACCGCCACAGTTCAAGATAAAGTTAGCATGGCGTTCTGCCACTTGAGCGCCGCCAATTTGATAGCCTTTCAAACCCAATTGTTCGATCAGCCAACCCGCAGCGTGGGGTTCGGGATTGCGGAAAACACTGCCACAACTGGGTAAGTGATAGGGTTGAGCATCACGCCGTTGCCTTAAATGGTGAGTTGTTGTCGCTCGAACCTGTTTGGGATCAGCGCCCGGTTGCAACTGAAACGTTGCCTGAGTCACGAAGCGATTCCCCCCTTGCAGGATGGAGGTGCGATAGCGAAAGTCCAACTCTTCAGGCGTGAGCCGCTCCACAATTCCGGTGGGTGAAATGGTTTCCACACTCACCAGCAGATCCGCCGCACAACTTTGATGGGCACCGGCATTCATCACCACAGCGCCCCCCACCGTTCCCGGAATACCTACCGCCCATTCCAACCCTTGCCAACCGTGATTAGCGGCAAGCCATGCTAAACGGGCGATTGGTTCTCCAGCTCCCACCGTGACTCGACCCGTATCCGGGTCAAAGTGGGTAGAACGGAGATGACGAGTGCAGACGACTAAACCGGACAAACCACAATCGCTAACCAGTAGATTAGAACCCGCCCCTAACAAGGTTATGGGTAATCCCTGCAAATCTGCCCATTCAAAACTGGAGAGCAGATCCTCGACCCGTCGGGGTGCCACATACCACTCGGCGGGACCCCCCACGCGAAAGGATGTCAAACTCGCTAAAGACACCTGAGAACGGAGGAGGCAGTCAGTTCCAGGCAAGTAAAGCTTAAGCTGATCAGAGGTTTTTTGACAAAGTGGCGCGTTAGCAACGCCGGGAGAATAGGATGACAAGGTCATATCAGTACAGGTCAAAAGAATGCCGATGGATTTTAGCCAGTGGAAGTGGACACACCTAATCGGGTGCGGCTGGGGTTAACCAACCTTAGACGGTTTGACTCAATTCAGTCGAATTCTCAGGTGTCGCCGTCTGGTAGGACTCTATAACCTGGGGAATAATCTGATTCAAATTTCCCGCACCGAGAAAGATAGCCAGATCTCCGGGTTGCAGGATTTGGGCGAGGAGTTGGGAGACTTCATCTAAGGTTGGTTGGTAGTAGACCCGCTCATGGTGAGCCGCGATCGCGGTTCGCACTTGTTCACCTGTAATTTGTCCAACACTGGCTTCGCCTGCGCTATAAATGTCTGTGACCACGACGAGATCAGCATCGCCAAATGATTTAGCAAAGTCTGACAAAAATGTCAAGGTTCGACTATAGCGATGAGGCTGAAAAATGGCAACAATACGGCGTGATAATTCAACCTGTAAGCGAGCCGCCGCTAGGGTTGCCTGAATTTCACTGGGATGATGAGCATAGTCATCGACAAAGGTAATCCCTTTACACTCACCCCGAACCTCAAAGCGGCGCTTGGCACCTTCAAAGGTGGCGAGGGCGGATGCGATCGCGTCAAACTCTAGTCCCAGGTGTCGTCCGACTGCCACAACAGCTAAGGCGTTGCTGAGATTGTGTTGACCTAACAGACTCAGTTGTAGCGTACCTAACACCTGATCGCCTTCCCAAATTCTCGCCGTGATCCCTTCTGCCTGATAAACAACGCGATCCACGCTGTAGTCAGCCCCGGCTGTGCGTTGCAGGCTATAGCTGATCGTGGGCGTGAAATGCGATCGCAATGTCGGGCAATCAATACAGCCCACGATGGTTTGACAGCGATCGGCAAAAATCCTGAAGGTTTCGATCACCTGATCCAGATTCTGGTAATGGTCAGGGTGATCCAGTTCAATATTGGTAATCACACCAATTTCCGGAGCAAGCTTGGCTAACGACCCATCTGATTCATCTGCTTCAGCCACCAGAAAGGGACTTTTACCCAGACGCGCATTTCCTTGCCAAGCCTCCACTTCTCCCCCAACCACGATAGTCGGGTCTAGACCCGTTTTCAGCAGCAAGTATCCCATTAAACTGCTGGTTGTGGTTTTGCCGTGAGTTCCAGCAACGGCAATGCTGCGGTAGTCTTGCATCAACGCTGCCAGTAAGTCGGAGCGATGAAAAATTGGGTAGCCGCCTTCTACAGCCGCTTTGTACTCAGAATTGATTGGATTAATCGCACTCGAACATATTACTTGGGGTAAGCAGGAGGCAAGATGGTCTTCCCGAACAGAGTGGTTAACGTTTGAGGGGGCGGCAATTGTTTCTCGAGGGGGTTCCGGTTCAATCGCAGTTGCAGATACGCCCTGATAAATGGGAACATTCGTTTCTCTAAAAAATTCCAAGTTGGTTGCCTTCTGGTCTCTAAACAGATGAGCGCCGACAGATTGCAACCGCTGAGTAATCGGCGTCGAACGAATATCAGACCCAGATACAGGGAGGTTGCGTTTGGCTAGAACGTAAGCCAGCGCTGACATACCAATTCCACCAATTCCGATGAAATGGAATGGCTTGCCACTAAGATCGACAATATTAGGCATCTTAACTCCTTACACACCACACCACACAAGCCTACTGTGCCAATAACACGCGCTATCATATCAAGAATTGATTTTTCAAGATACAGTCAAGAGTGGATTTATCAGATTTTCTTGGCAACAGACCCACTTCGCTATAAATTGTGTTATGGCTCCAGTGGAGTTGACCACCGTGTTTATACTGAAGTAACTTTTTCTATCTCCAGACGGTTTTTTATACTAAACAGCCTTCATTCTTGGGTTTCCGGAAAATTCAGCAGAACCCTAGAACTCCGACACTCGACCTGGGAAAGCCTGTTCCAGACGTGCTATGGCGCGTCTGGAAGAGAAAATTAAATTAGAGCTCGCTGCGAGCCGTATTGACATCTAACCACACCCTACACCCCTAATCCAAAAACTCTTATTCTCAATTCAGATTCACCCAAACCCTTGGGTGGAAAGACTTAGAGTAACTTATCTGTCCGACGCTTCCCGATCTGTCGCTGAATCGGCATTTAGAATTTGTCCGGCTTTGCGATATGATTGGGTTCATAAAAAGTATATTTACTGAGCTTGAATACAGAGGGCAAGACGCAGTGATTAGAGTAGCGATCAACGGGTTCGGACGCATCGGACGTAATTTCGCCAGATGTTTACTGACTAGAGAAAATAGTCAGTTGGAGTTAGTGGGCATCAATGATACATCTGATCCCAAGACAAATGCTCATTTGCTTAAATATGACTCCATGCTAGGGACGCTCAAAGCCGACATTGGCTATGACGAAAACTCCCTAATCGTCAATGGCAAAACCATAAAGTGTGTATCGGATCGCAACCCCCTGAACTTGCCTTGGGGTGATTGGGGTATTGACCTAGTCATCGAATCGACCGGGGTGTTTGTCACCAGAGATGGTGCATCTAAGCATATAGCCGCCGGCGCCAAGAAAGTGCTGATTACGGCTCCAGGGAAAGGTGGTGACATCGGCACGTTTGTTGTTGGAGTTAATCATCACGACTACGAACACAGCAAGCATGACATTGTTAGCAATGCGAGTTGTACAACAAACTGTCTGGCTCCTGTGGTCAAAGTGATACATGAACACTTTGGCATCATTAAAGGAACCATGACTACGACTCACAGTTACACGGGGGATCAGCGGATTCTGGATGCGAGTCACCGTGATGTCCGTCGAGCCAGAGCCGCTGCGATCAATATTGTGCCAACCTCGACGGGAGCGGCTAAAGCTGTGGCTTTAGTTATTCCAGATATGCAGGGGAAATTGAATGGGATCGCGATGCGCGTACCTACCCCGAATGTATCGGTTGTGGATTTGGTGGCTCAAGTTGAGAAAAGCACCATTGCTGAGCAGTTGAACAAAGTCTTCAAAGAAGAGTCAGAAAACTCGCTTAAGGGCATTTTGGAATACAACGACTTACCGTTGGTGTCCTCAGACTACAAGGGACATGATGCTTCATCTATTGTCGATGCCAGTCTAACGATGGTAATGGGTGGTGATATGGTTAAAGTCATTGCCTGGTATGACAATGAGTGGGGCTATTCTCAGCGAGTTGTCGATTTGGCTGAGCATATAGCGGCGAAGTGGGAAGGTTAAAGCAACAAAACTTTACTGTTTGGATGCAGCAACCTCTCAACGAGTTTATCTAATTGTGGGGGGAGAGGGGGAGCAATAAGACCCACGCCATAATTTTTAATTGGGCGTTGTGATACACTGGACTCCCCCAACATCAATGTGGTAAATTGACATCATCCTTAGATACATCTGCTCACAAAGCTAGTTGAAATTGCTGCACCGTGAGTTGCTTCTCGAATTCGATAATCAACAACCAAGGCAAATCAAACTAACCAGTACCGCCGGGCTAGCGGGAATGTAAACTGCCTGTGCAGACGGTCTACCGGGGACTGAAATGTACTCGTCTCAGTCTAGGTAAGTGTCGAAATCCCGCAAGGGAAAAACCAGGAAATCCAAGTTGTGAAGCTTGGAAGCCCACACCAGAATCTTTGATTTGGTGTGGGAGGATGTCACTGATACTCAGAGTCTGAACTCTGAGTATTTTTTTATCACGATCTGGCAACAATACCCTTCACGTCCCTTACCCACCCCTTCAGTACCGTAGCCCTTGGGGATGAGGCGGGATCATTGTCATGAAAAGCTAACAAAAAAACGGTGTCTCTGCCATTAGAAATAATCTGTACGATTAACTACATTTATAGTTAAAATAAAATAAATAATTAATTAAGCTGCTCGCTTCAGCCAAATCTAAACAGGATTCCAGCTATCCCAAAACTGCATATATATTGGAGAACACCTTCCATGCCCATTAAAATTCAAGTTGAGAGTAATCACTTCCAGGAAAAATGCCATTGCAACTTGTGCGGTAACATTTTTTTCCCGCTAGAGGTGGTGGCAAGAGCGTATCGAGAATCCGGCGAATATGTTAGTGATGTTTGCCCGGAGTGCCTTGCCACTGGTACAGAGGGAATCAGTACCCGAATGCGCCAACGAGCAGACTACCTGCGATCGCTAGCGGTTGAGTTAGAACAACTGGCGAGAAGTGATATTGAATCGCCCAGTTTATCTCAATTTAACATTGCTAACCAGCTTGAGAAAGCCATGCGCTGATCGGCTCTTGATGTAAAGTAGCATTTATCTGAATATAGAGACGTAGCAGGCTACGTCTCTACCTATATAATAAAAACCTATACAAAATAGCGAGCGTATCCCTCGCACTACAACAACCGTTCCCCGTTCTCTATTCCCTATCCTCACCACAACCCGTATTCAGCAAGCCCTACTGAGGGAATGACATCTAACGCTGCCAAATGACTATCCCAGAACCGACTACCGGACTCCGCGCCAATAGACTTCCATCGGAATTAGTGATTTCCAGTTTGCTCAACTCCAAGTCTTGAGAGCGACGCCAAATTTCACTCGCTAATTGCTGTTGCTCCTGTTCATCCAATTTATACCAGCCATCACTCATCGTGACAATCAGACGGTTACCCTGAAAGTTAGCTTGAATGGATTGAATCAATCCATTCGCATACTGAACCGTAATTTCAGCCACTTGGTCTTGAATCGCCGTAATCAGACGTTGTTCTGGGGTAAGTTCTAGGGGAGAAGAATTAGGTTCTGGAGTTTCTGCAAATTCAGGTGCGGCTAATTCGGCAGGTGCAGCAACAGGTTCGGGTTTTGCTTCTTTGGCTAACTGTGTTGGTGTCTCTGGCGTTATGGCGACTGCCGTCACCATTATGACCACAATAAAAGCCGCGATCGCGCCCGTCAATCCCCAATCTGATAGCTTTTGATTCCAAGCTTCGGGTAACAGAGAGCGGATTGCTGCCAAAATACTATCCCACACCTTCTCAACGGTTTCAAAGCTGGGATAGAGCCAATCCACCAGTTTAGACGGGCGAGTGGGTTTAGCCCTATTGGTTTCTTGAATGGATTCATCTACCTCTATGGGTTCCTGAGGATTATGCTGCTCTTTTGACATTTTTATTTCCCTACCCAGCAACGCCAATTAGCATAAAATGCGCTAGATTCTTCTTACAAAGTGCTGTTCCTACAGCACAAATTTAACATTTTTGCCCGTCTTGTCTTCAGTCTCCATGACTGCTCTAGATCTATGAGCCTCAAACGCCGTCAATTTCTGATTTTGAGTGGTATTAGTTGCTTCGGGGCGATTGCCCTTGGCAGTAATCTCTTCGCCCGTCAAACGACTCAGACGAGTGATACCCATTCCCAGACTCCTGAACCAACACCCTCAACGGATACCCAGAACGACTTCACTCATCCTCCTCTGTTACGCTTTGTGTCTATTGCGGATACAGGCACAGGTGCAGCCGGACAATATGCGGTGGCAAAGGCAATGACGGCTTATTATCAACAGAATCCCTACGAGTTGGTGATTATGGCAGGTGACAATATTTATAACAATGGCGAAATTGAAAAGGTAGAGGCAGTCTTTGAAAAACCCTATCAAGCCTTACTCGAAAAGGGGGTAAAATTTCACGCTTGTCTGGGGAACCATGACATCCGCACCGCCAACGGTGATCCCCAAGTCCGATATCCGGGTTTCAACATGCAGGGACGATACTATACCTTTCGCCGGGGATCAGTCCAATTTTGGGCGCTGGATACAAACGCCAAGGCGGATTGGCAGCGTCAGTTACCCTGGTTAGAACAGGAACTCAGCCGCAGCGATGCACCCTGGAAGATTGTTTTTGGACATCATCAAATTTATTCATCGGGTCACTACGGATTGAATCAAAGGTTTATTGAAACCCTGACTCCCTTGTTTCAAAAATACGGCGTGCAACTCTATATTAATGGTCATGACCACCACTACGAACGGACTCTCCCGATTAATGGGACAACCTATTTAATTTGTGGTGCGGGTGCTGGAGTTCGCCGTGTCGGGCGTTCGTCATGGACAGCCCATTCCGCCTCAACGCTTAGTTTTGCGGCTTATGAAGTGTATAGCGATCGCATCCTAATTCGTGGTATTGATACAAAGGGTCAAATCTTTGATCAAGGGGTGATACCAGCACTGCTTGAATAAACTCTATTTAGATCCCATGAAAAGTAAGATCTTCCTCAGCTTCCCCATCTCTCCTATTCCCTGCACCTCTGCCCATGGGATGATGTAGTATTGACACCTATTGGTGTGGGTGACCTACTCAATGCAAATGAAAACCAAACTGATTCAGAAAATCATTGCCAGTGGACTCTTTGTGGCGTTGACTGCCCCAAGTCAGCAAATTGTCCAAGCTCAAGAACGCTCAACCTTCCTGCTAAGGCTAAATTGTGTGGATGCTGGTATTGGCAACTGGAGACGTCGAAGTGAAAACGTTGTCGTCAATAAAGCGGTTTACCCATCGCGATTTTATATGGGTCCAGGCGATACTCAAGCATCATTGACCTGTAGGCTGCAACCCAATCAGGAGAATGTCACATTTGAGAGGCTGCAATTAGGGTTTGGCATGCGCGATAACGACCAAGGTAGTCCCAGCGTTCTTGTTAATGTGTATATAGATGGAGTAAGGGCTGAATCTCGAACCGTTTCACCTGGAGGAGAACCCGCTTTCGTATCGCTGGATGTGACTAACACGCAAAATGTTTCCCTGGAAGCTATCTGTACGAGCAGATTTCAATATTGCGATCGCGTTTATTTCTGGGAAGCTTCACTAGGGATTGTTCCCTAAGCGTCGGCGTCGGCTGGCGTAACCCCAGTTAACGGTTCCTCAAAGGTTACGCATTTAGGTTCTAGACGTGTCAGGGTACGTTTATACAACCCCAAACTAGGAGTTCTTTAATCAATTGTATGAGGCTTTTGCCCGACAAGCTCAACCGATCAGACTATCATCAGCAGTATCAATAACAATTGCTGCTTTTTCATCCCGGTGTCATTTTATTGCCATCAGCCTACTATAAGCCATGAAAGTCAAGCGCCTGAAAATCAACTCGTTCCGTGGCATCGGCGATCTGACGCTGGAGTTCCATGAGACTGAACCGACAGTCTTGGTGGGGATCAACGGAACGGGAAAATCCAGTATTCTCGACTGTATAGCACTCCTGCTTTCCCATTTTGTGGCGGAACTTCAAGATCCGATTGGAACGGGACATTTTATTAACGAACAGGACATTACCGAAGAACGGAAAATTCCGCGACATTTTTTTAGTCAGGAAGATATCGCCAATGGCGCCCATCAAACCAAAAATGAGATCACGATTTCCCTCAGGGAACGGCAGATCAGTTGGTTTCTCTCATTATCCAATACCAAGGGACGACCCAGAGGCGGGAACATTCGAGAATTAGAAGGAATTTGTTTGCGAATTAAGAATCAGTTGCAAAACAATCTGAATGTGAATTTACCTGTCGTGGTTTACTATCCCGTCAACCGCCAGTTTTGCGACAAGGTTACCCAAGAAGCAATGAAATACTATTGGTCGAACCAACTGGCGATTTATGACCAAGCCCTAACGGGTGTGTCGATTAACTTTAGCAGCTTCTTCGAGTGGTTTAAGGATCTTGAGGATCTAGAAAACGAATGGCGTCGAGATAATCCTGAACACCGCGATATCCTCCTAGAAGCCATCCGACAAGCGATATCCTGTCTGTTACCCGGTTTTGCTAACTTGCGGGTGCGACGTGCCCCCTTACGGATGACAGTGACGAAACAAGGTCGAGAATTAGTCGTTAATCAACTATCAGAAGGTGAAAAAGGTTTACTCTCACTCGCCGCCGATTTAGCCAAACGATTAGCGATCGCGAATCCGGGGTTAGCGAATCCCCTAGAAGGGAGTGGTGTGGTTCTGATTGATGAGATTGAACTCCACCTGCATCCGAAATGGCAACATGAGATTGTACCAGCACTGACTCGCACTTTCCCCAACTGTCAGTTTATTGTAGCGACTCATTCACCCCAGGTGATTGCCAATGTGAACCCCCAACAGGTTTACCTTCTCCAAGCTATCCCCGATAGTGAAATGGGAGACACTCCGGTAATTATCGCCAAACATCCAGAACCGTCAATGAGTCAAGACAGCAATGCTTTGCTCCAAGAACTGATGGAGGTTTCGGTTAGCTAGATACAGCGAAAACCCTTAAGTCAAATATTCGGACATGAGCGAAGGTTCAGACAGCGTGGAATCAATCGCCAGTCTACAGACACGTCATTTTAGTCTCTCCGAAAACCTAGGTTTTCCTGACATTTAAATCACCATTCGTAGGGGCACGATAGTATCGTGTCCTCACCCTAAGTTGCCTTTGTATGTAAGCTTATTTTAACCAGCTTTGACCAGAATTAAATCATCTTCTTGCTTCACCTCATAACCAGCCAAAGAATCTTTAGCCGGTCCTTTAATAACTGTGCCATCGATGGCGAATTTAGAATCATGACAGGGACAGACAAATTCGGTTGGCTCGGCTTGCCATTTGACTGTACAGCCTGTGTGAGTACAGGTAGGATTTACCGCTATAATCGTGTTCGAGTCACCAGGATCACGCACGACTAAGATTGAACCGGCTGAAAATTTTTCGTTGAGGATTTCACCGTCTTGATCCAATTGAGCGACTGTACCCACAGGTTCAAATCCATCCGCACGAGTAGTATTAGTTGTAGAGTTAGTTGTAGAGGTTAATTCCTCCGTTTTTGGCGAACAAGCAACCATGGCAACTGGCAAGTAACTAGCGATGCCACCAATACCCACCCAAGTTAGAAAGTCTCGACGATTCATAAGTCAAACAGTCTTTACGATAGCTATTTCTAATGATGTGAGGTTAACCTTAAGGTAGAGACACAACCTTTGCGCCTCTACCACTATACCGCATCCGATTGCTTAATTTAATTCTTCCAACTATTCGCTGGCAATCATTATCCTAAACAATCTCCCCAAACAAATTTTTTGCAGTTCCACATTCTGGACAATTTTCAAAGTTTAGATTATTGGTGGTAAATCCGCACTCAGGACAAACATAGAAAACCATTTTAGCTTCTTTCCAATCTTCAAGGTTATCTTTGGCTTGAGTGTAGTATTTCGCATGTTCAGTTTCAGCTTGTACGGCATAAGTAAAGGTTTGAACGGCTTCTGTATTGCCTTTTTGCTTCGCCTGCTCAATGAACTCCGGATACATAGTATCCCGCTCATAAGATTCTCCCTTAATGGCTTCTTCCAGATTTTCTCGAGTGGATTTAACCTCTGGCGTTTCAATCGTTGCTTCCGGTTTAGCACCAAGTTTGCGAATGACAGCCGCGTGATTAGCCGCATGTATTGCCTCAGCTTGGGCAGCCGCTTGGAAGAGACGAGCAACTTGTTGGTAGCCTTCTGTTTCCGCTTTTTCGGCAAAGGCTAGATAACGAGCATGAGCATTGGATTCACCATTATAGGCAGCTTGGAGGTTTTTCAATGTCACTGCATCTGGGCTGGATGTTTCCTGAGAAACCTCTTGGGTTTTCATCGATGTTGACGGTTCAACCGTAGCGGTTGGGGGTTGCTGGGTACAACCAACTAACACTAACATTCCTAGGGCGGCAATTGATACAAATTTAGCTGTTTTTTTGAGTTGAAGATTCATCGCTTTACTCTCCTCGTTATCAAATAGTTTTCTCTTTTATGTAGAGACGTGCCATGGCGCTCTGTAGAGACGTGCCATGGCGCTCTGTAGAGACGTGCCATGGCGCGTCTTAAGTGGTAAGTTAGAAACTGAATCAGGATTTTAGGGGTTGCCTGTTTTTTTAATAGACGGACGTTTTTTAAATAAACCCGTCATGCTCAACCCTGTAACTAACAACCCCACTAATCCCAACCCATTCAACAACGGATAGATGGTTTCGAGACCTAAAATTTTCAGGGTATGCAGTTGGATCAGAAACCTGGCGATCTCGTCTTGATGGAACCATTCATCAAAAATGGTGTAGCCTATGCCGGTAATCACTGTCAGAATTAAAGGTAGGCAGGCAGCGATCGCGATTAGGCGGTGGTATTTACGAAAGGTGCGTATCATGGGCATCCCCTCCTCCATGGCTTGAGACTTCTGACGTTATCCATCACCGTTTCCGGCTGTAGTTAAGACTTTAGGTGGAAAAGGTAAAGAACTCGGGTGGATACCACAGTTGTGCCAAAAAAAGTTGGGGAAAGTCGTAAACTCCCCCAATTACAAGGTTTGTCTTGGTTAGGCATTGCCCAAAAGCTGCTCAAGTATTTTCGCCGCCCTGCACTAGTAATCAGACTGGCAGCAAAGATGGCTCCTAAACACTGAACAATAATATATCCCAAACCATCTTTGAGATTAATTTTGCCCGCCAACCAAGCGCCGAAGGTGACGGCTGGATTGAGATGACCCCCACTAATGGCGGCGGTAGCGCTAACCATGACAGCAATGGTCAAGCCGTGGGCTAGAGCAATGGCGACTAAATCGACCTCGGTTTCACCTTTAATGATATAGTTCGTCGCGATCGCACCAACGCCAATAAATATTAAGGCAAACGTGCCGATAAACTCAGCAATTAAAGCTTTTGAATTCATTATCTCTAGTATCTTAATACTCTGTATAAACAGCCTTGCCACTCGCTGAGAATGGCTTGTTGACATCCTCACCGCCCTTGTATTCCGTCCCCTAAGAAAATATAGGTAGATACACCTGAAAACAACTGCCAACTCCTAACTTACTCCTCACCGTAATGTCTCCACCATGACGTTGGGCAATAGCTTGGGCGATCGCTAAACCTAACCCAGAACCCTCCTGACGCTGAGTTCGGGCTCTATCGGCTCGCCACAGGCGATCGAAAATCAAGGGTAAATGTTCTGGGGCGATACCAATCCCTGTATCCTCGACACTGACAACCACCCAGGTTTCATCTGTACTCATCGATAGGGTAACTCTACCTCCGGATGGGGTGTATTGCAGAGCGTTTTCGAGCAGATTACAAAATACACGAAAAAGCTGAGAGGCATCTCCCTTGACAAAAACGTCAGGTTGTAGTATTAGTTTCAGAGTCATATCTTGGGCTTCGGCGTTGGGTTCGAGACGTTCCTCAACATCTTCCAAAAGTTCGTCAAGGGGAATCACCGCCCATTCGCGGGTTGGTGCAGGGGTTGTCGCATCCGTTCGGGCTAGTAACAGGAGATCCTCCACCAAACGACTCATCTGGCTAGTCGCCGACGCGATCGCATTCAATTTTTCCACATCCGCCGGATGAATCCGTTCTGGATGAGTTTGCATTACTTCCACTGACGCCTTAATCGCCGTCAGGGGGCTGCGTAACTCATGAGATGCATCGGCTGTAAACTGTTTAAGTTGCTGAAAACTCTGCTCAATGGGCTTCATCGACTGCCGAGTCAGCCACATACCGCCCACTCCAATCAGTCCTAACGCCAGAACACCTGCTACACCTGATCCCCAACGTAACTGGGTGAGGACAGCTTCCACAGACTCTGTAGATTCACTGGCGCGAACATAACCTTCGAGTTGTCGTTGTCCTTGGCTGTAACTGTACGCGGGAATCGTTAAGGTACGAATCTGCCCTTGTTCCCCTGTCTGGAATCCTTCTTGCAGGGGAAAGGTTGGCGAAAGGGTGCCAGAGATAGCTAATCGTTGCTTATCTGCCCCAAACCACTCCACACCTTGATCCGGTTTACTCAGATTCTGCCAGGGAATGTCGAGATCACCATCTCCATCTAAAGGGCGATAAGCTGGTTGATCAACGGCATCTTTATCCTGCTTAATCGCCACTAAACTATGAGCCGCCGCTTGGGCTAAATTGAGCAGACGGTTATCGAGTTGTTGATAGAGACTATGGGCAAAAAATTCATAGACTACGCCATTGGATATGACCCGAATTGCCACCATAACCATCAGGTAGGAACCCAACAGACGCCAGTGCAAGGCTTGAAACTGGGGACTGACAGCATTTTGAGCTTTCGCGATCGCTGAGGGCATGGTTTTGACCCGTCGTGACCATTGATGAAATGATTGTGAGGGTGTAGGGGCGGGTTTAGGGATTTTCTTTTTATTGATGGTAACCTTTTGGCGAAACCCGCCCTGACTGAGTGTTGAGGGTTGACGCTTCGCGTTCGGCGAGGGAATAATTTTCAGACCTAATTTTGATAAAAAGGAATCCAATGTTTTCTATCTCCTATCAATATTACTCGGAGCGAGCTATAAATGTAATTTCTTCTTCCCCTGCTTCCTCAAGGGCGGGTTTAGTCAACTTATCGGTTTAGCGCCTGCATGTTATCTGTAAAACCCGCCCCTACACCCCCGGTTCCCTCTGCTCCTCTATCCCTTGCCGTATTGTGTCTCCTATTTCCCTCATTTGCCGTATTTTCTCTACTCATACGTCTTTCCCCTGGCTAATGTTGCTTCAGCCGATACCCTATGCCATAAACGGTTTGAATCAAATCAGGTGGAGCGCCGACTGCTCTCAGTTTCTTGCGTAAGTCTTTAATATGAACCTTAACCGCGTCTTCTCCGGGTGGATCATCCCAAGACCAAAGCTGTTCTAAAATAACGCTACGACTCTGCACACGACCATGACTTCGTAACAGTAATTCCAGCAAGCCATATTCCTTGGGTGTCAGATGCAGGGGGTGTTCAGCATAAGTGACTTGACAGGTATTCGGATCGAGGCTCAGACGTTCCCACTCCAGCACGGGGGGTAGGCTAGAATTGCCTCGACGCAGTAATGCCCGAATCCGAGCCGTTAATTCGGGCAAATCAAAGGGTTTGAGCACATAATCATCCGCACCCGCATCTAATCCGATCACCTTATCATTGCTGGTGTCTTTAGCCGTCAGCATCAGCACCGGGGTCATTTTGCCGGAACGTCGCAAGCGTTGACAAAAACTAATTCCATCAAGTTTGGGTAGCATCACATCCAGCAAGATGAGTTCATAGTTGAATGCTTCGACGAAATCCCAACCCGCTTCGCCATCAGTCGCCAGATCAACAATATAATGTCGATCTTGCAGAGTTTCTGCCAGCGCTTTGGCAATGCGCTGATCATCCTCAACCAGCAGAATCCTCATGATTTTTCAGTGCTATTTACGAGTAGATAGTGTCTATAATAACCTTTCACTTTCGTCAACTATAAATTGGATTCTCACCCAACAATTTTGTCTCATCTGTCGATAACAAAGTCTGACAGGTAAACCATTGACAGTTGCCAACTTTAAAAGTATTACATGAGGATTCGGGTTAAGATTCTAGCAAGTAGGTTGGGTTGAGTAACGAAACCCAACGTATCAGGTTAGCATGAACATTATATCAAACTTGACCTGCTCCCAATGGGATTCGCGTCAGGTTGGGCAAAAGCTAGCCAAGTCTTACTGATTAGTGGGCGAGTCAACACCAATAATAGGCTGTCCTATTACCGTTAGTCCAGCGACTCGCCCCTACAAAGCGTTTATGTCGGGTTATCCGTGTTTAAACAATTTGAAGATTCTGCTTCCTCTAGCACATCCGACACCCAAAACAAATACATAGAAAAGACGGATTGTTGAATAGATTCTAAACGACTAGCCCACTCAGCAACTTCTGACAGGTTCATGGCTAACTGAATTCTTCCATCTCTAGAACAATCGGCAGTTGGCAGGATTTGTTCATGTAGTTCCGCAAGTCCCTGAACTACAGTATTTAAATGGGGACGATTTGCCTGCTCGGAAGGCGAAAGCTGATCGAAATAGTCAAACATTTCTGTCTCTGTGTCTAATACGGCTTGGAATATCTCGCCCATCGGACTTGTGAGCCGTTGAATATACTGCTGAAGTAACTCGTGTCCCTGCTCGTTTAGCTCTGGCAGTTTTTCAAACTCTCGTAGGTGTGAAACCAATAATGACAACTGAAACAGCAATCCTGTGAGTTTTTGTCCAACTAGCAAACGAGGATATGTCCAAGTTGAGAGTTCCAATTGAGAGAAAGCGTTTGAGGGAATAGCAACTGGCACAAAATTACATTGCCCAAAAGTATCCTCACCCCTGTCTACTGAGAAGAGAATTGAGGAAAAACGCCGAGCTGTTCCATCCAAAGATTTACCCTTTACCAACGGCACAATGACAATATTTGACCAAGTGAATGTGATGGCATAGTGCCGTAATTCATGATTCTGAGAAACAGCGATCGCTCGACGGATAGCAGAAACTACTTCTTCTACAGTGTTATACACATCAAACACATTTTCCCCATTAATCACCAGCCAGAGAGTTCGCTCCTCTTCCCAAAGTACGTCCTCTGAGAGAATACTGACTTGTAAACCAGTTCGGGTGAGCCTCCGTAGCTCTCTCTTGATATTGTTTCTGATTTCTCTAACTTGATTACTGAATTGCTGTGTACATTGCCAGGTGGCGTTTTGGAATCGCTGATCGGGATGAAAGGCAAAGAAATACCATGAACACCATACATCGTTAAATAGGGCTTTTTCTAAGCGTTCTAAGTTACTTAACTCATGAATCTCCACAAATTGGCTCAAAAGACTTCTAAACTCTCCTTGTAGCTTGGGCAAGGCTTTCCGAGCATCCCCTAAATTCAGTACAGATAGGCGAGCCTGTTGATTGAGATCGATATTGGCTTGCTGGGCAATTTCTTGAACTCTAGTATTTTCTCCATTCCTGAAATAGGGATGAAAATTTAGAACCCACTCAGATTGCCCAAAGAAGTTAGAGCATGTACGAGTATATTCGTTAAAAGCTTTGAGATAAGGGTTGTATTTTGCGACGACTAGATTCTGACGTTTGTAAGGAGCTTTTTCATTTGACTCATTTGAGCGATCACGACTATCAGAATTTGACTCATTTGAGCGATCACGACTATCAGAGGCAAAGCCCCATTCATCAAAAGCACAGCTTGGCAGTAAGGGAGAAAACTGTAAAAGTTGCTGAGTGCGAGTCCATAAACTGGATTCAATATGGTCATCCAGTATTCGGATCATCTTTTTTTGTCTAAAGTAAACGTCCAGACCCTGTTTCAGTTGTTGCAGGACTTGCACAATTGTTTGTCTTAATTCCAAAACAAGTTGAGTGTATTCTTCCCATGTATTAGGTCGTAAATTCTGCTCTACTAATCCTCTAAATGTGGCATTCAGGGAAACTAACCGCTGGAGTAGAAGGTTAGAGTGTGGGATGTTCTTGTGAGTGTCATCAGGGAGTTCAGCATTGATCCAGATTCGATGTCCATACCCTTGGCTGTCATATCGTTCTCGGTCTGGAAAAAACTTTCTGCCTAGCTCCAATCGCTCCATTGCTGCATTCAGGAAATATCTTTCAGTTTGACTGGGTTTAGCTTCAGAGCGCTGTACACCGGGTTGAGATAGCTCAGTCGGGACATGAGATTGAATGTTTTGCCTACTGTTAAGTTGTTGTATTTCAGATGGGAAAATTCCACTCTGAAATAAATCAATTAGGAAATGTAATCGAAGATTTTGTCCATCATCTTCCCACACTACTGTCTGGGTTTCTCGTTGGAATCGACTGATCAATCTAGCGTAATTATCATTTATCCAGGAGCGATAGCCTGATTCATCGCAGTAGAAAAGCCCAAGGGCGACATCTGCCAAGGTTTCAAAATTTAATGTCTCAACTGCACTATCTAGGTCAACACGAGATAGCCAATTAATGATTGGCAAGGTTACTTGTAATCGCCCTACCCAGAACAAAGTTTCTGCCATCCCCACCCAATCTAATTCAAGTTGGGGAGGAATTGGTTCCTGAGTTAATTTTGATAGCCACCGAGAAGCACGAACAAATATCTGACTTGTCTCGGTTTGACGACTGCGGAGGGCTTCCACCTGTGCCAATCCCTTCTCAGGTAATAACCGCGCTAGTGTTGAGTGAAGATTTGCTATTGCATCTGGACTGGCATCGGCGATATCACAATTAAGAACTATTTGCCAGCCGCTACTCGCTACTTTGTCAATATCCACAATCAGTTGTTGATTGGTTTCAACATATTCCTTAATGCCAAGCCAAATCAACGCTCGGACTACACCCGCGATCGCAACCCATCGTCTCGGCTGATATGAATCAAGTGCATTTAAAAATGGTTCCAGCTCCGTCCGACACCTTGAAAAGGCATAGAGTAGAAAATTGCTAACGTCTTGCTCAACGATAAACGGTAAACATTCAGTAGCACTTTCAGACCAAGTATAGAAGGTCGGATCAGTCAGGATATCTGCCAAAATTTCTGAACGAATGGGATGCAATCCTCCCACCCAAGCACTGTTATTTGTGGTTTTCAATAAATAATATTCTTTTTCCATCACCTCCAAAGTTCGCTGTGGCGCAGGCAATTTGAGGGAACGAACCAATTCTCTAACTTTCAAACGTGCTTCAAAAGCTGACGCAACTGAAACTAATCGAAGTAATGTGAGTTCGGCTTCAGAACGTTTTCCGGCTCTAACCTCATCTTCAATTTGTCTAACCTGCTGTCGTAGTTTCTCCCGGAGAGAATTTCCTTGAGTAACAAGGTAGACAAATTCCATCAAGGGTCCTTCACCACCAAACCGGTTCCAGGCATCGTCGAAGTCCAGAAATTGGGTTGGTTTTTCCGTATCTACTAAAAATTGATAAATTTCTGCCGCTTCAGGACGATCAAACCGTAACTCTACTTCAGAAAACTGTAGCTCTGCGCCAGAAATGCTAGTGCGGCGGAAGTCTTCTTCTCGAATCGTAACCAAAGTTTGGATATTTCGATGGGAGGATAGTTGTTTGACAAGCTCATCCAAACCCACGTCATTCGGCGCAACGTCTAGATAGACAGCGATAGGAATTTCGCTCTCCTTAGCTTGCCTTGCCAGTGCATTGGCGATATTTAAGGCATCTTTACGACCTTCGACTACTTGGACTTGGAAACGTTGATGATCTCGAAAGAAGTCATGCAAGTACCTATATGCCAGAGTTGTTTTTCCTTGCCCAGAAGCACCATGAACAATTACGAGCTGGTTTTCCTTGAATTTCTGATTAATCTCATTCAGCTTATTCGGACGGGGTTTATCAACTGCGGCAAGAATATGTTTGTACCGAGCTGAGATTCCACGATAAAACTCATTCGATAACGTCTCCCGTTCTTGGGCTTCAACATCTTCATCCTGAATGGGTGTGATCGAGGTAAACCCTTCAACGTAGACGGTTCCTGGTGAGTTAATAATGTATTGGTCTCGTCCGTAGTTGTTATTCTGCTGCGTCACAAGCTCACCGACTCTCCCTTGTTAGAATACATAACGTTCCGGTACTAAGACCCGCCAATCCGAATACTGCCTGACGGTTGATTGATGATGTTCTGATCCCGCCCATAGTTGTTATTCTGCTGTGTCATTGGTTCACCAGGAAACGGAACGGGATTGGGCATTTCTCGTTCTTCAGCAGCCGTTACAGAACCTGGAAACGCTGGCTTTTTATCTGGCTTGGCACATTCCTGAAGCTCTGCTAATAATTTAGTCTTTGCTTCCTCCTCAGACAAGTTCACTAAATCTACATATACTATAGTCGCAAGTAATCCCGGCGGTTGACATTCTTCTACTCGCACAGGAATGAGCGTTCCTTCTTTCCCCTCCGGATCTCGTGCAAACGCCTCTGCCCACTCTGGCTGGGTATACTTAGCTGTAAGATAATTCTCAGACAACACCGCAATTGTCTGTTTCGTCCCAGTCGCCCGTTGCATATCTAATACAAAGTTGCCACCAGCACGAAAATCTTCTGCTTGATAGACAACAGTGTACCCCGCTGCTTTCAGCGTCTGGGCAATCCACTCTGCCCATTGTTTATCGTGGCGGTTATAGCTAATAAAAAAGTCTTTCATCCTGATTGAGGGTGTTGGTGAATTGCATTCTACTATTTTAGTTATAGCAATCGCCAAACTCACAGACCCAAAGATGACACTTGCTTAGCATCCAATGTCGGTATAGACCGAATTAATACTCATGTCAGGATTACCGTATCCGCCATCCAATCGGCTGACGCGATCGATCGCGATCGCACAACCTGTTCCCTCAAAGTTAATATCTTCAATCCTATCGTTTGTCGGATTCAGTTGTATCGTCAGTGAGATGCAAAGGATTAAGGGCGGGTTTTGTAGAAAAGTTATCGGCGTCGATTCAAACTAAATCCCTAAACCCGCCCCTACATAAAGGTTAATGCTGAGGATTCAAACGCTGCACAAACGCCTGATATGCTGCTACAGCTTCCACTAATTTTATTGCGGTTGTTAATCGTTTTGATTTCATCTGAAGTTCCCCCAGTCTAGATGTACTACACCCAGCGCCAAGCCTTATCCCGTAGTAGCGCGGCAGCACCGACGTGCGCCCAGCACCGTTGGTATACGGAAACCTCACCGTTGACCCGCTTCGAGACGGTAGAGCAATGCTCCAGAAATCCTTGTAGTGCGAGCCAGAAAGCTCGCTACTAATACCCAATTTAAATGCATGACAGCTTGCAGCAATGCCGTTCCTCTACAGGTACTGACTGGTATGCTGGTGGGCAATGCCCACCCTACTTCTACTTCCTTTCCCAGAGGAATTTCCGGATGTATCCCTATCGGACAACCGTTGCTAAGATAAGAGAGATTGAACTGAACCCAAACAGAACCAGTCTGTACAATCACAACTGAAACCTTCTCTAGGGGCAGGTTTAGTCAAATCGGGGCGAAAAAAAACGATAATCGTGAAACCCACCCCGACATTCGGAAAAACTCCTTCATCTCGATGTACATAGCAACGGAAAAATGCTGGATGTGGCTTACCCACTAGGGCTAAAAAAAATCCCCAGCCCAAATCAGTGAGCCAGGGAACGTCAATCAGGGTGCATCTACCATTTCACTCTTCTGGAATAGGCGGGGTTGATCCGGAACAATCCTGGATCAGTTTCTCAATTTGAGTTCAATAGCATCCGCTGCCGAAAAATTCCAGCGTTCTTAACAAGGGTTAATGTCTCGCCCCTCATCCATAAGGTCAAAAAGTCTGATTGAATACATAACTCGCGTCTGAGTCCCTAAACTCTCTAAGGAAACTTTCATAGAATTAAATCAATCTATATCTAAAGACACTATGAATGCGATAAATATTGTAAACCCAGTAAAAACCCTTGACATTCAGCAAACTTGACCAGGCAATAGCAGTGGCACAGGAATTCCATATCTCTGTGACCCCTTTGGGGGACGACCAGCATCTAGTGCGGATTGAACGAGTCGCACCCGGGGTGCCTTTGGCAGAAGAACAAGTGCGTTGGCCCATGGATGAGTGGTTAACGCAAGCGAGACAACTGATGAATGATCCCCTTCTGGGCTTGTTACAAGGGGGGGCTGGCGGTATGGATGAGTTGTTTTTCTTGCCTAACTCCGATCAGCAAGTGCGTCAATCCTGCCAAAACTTGGTGGCGCTGGGTCAGGAACTCTATAATGCTTTATTTCAAGGGAGCTTGCGTGATAGCTGGATGATGGCACAAGCGATCGCGCAAAATCAACGCACTGTATTACGACTACGCCTGGGACTCAAAGGAAATCGCTTACCCCGCTTACCCTGGGAAGTTCTCCATGCAGGCGATCGCCCTTTGGCAACGGGGACGGATGTCGCCTTCTCCCGGTATCAACTCAGCACCGGGTTGATGCGACCAATTCATTCTGTTCCCCCTCAACCCAATCCTGTCCTGAAAATTCTTATGGTTATTGCTGGACCGAGTGACCAAGAGAGTTTAGAACTGGCACAGGAAGCAGCACATCTACAAGAAGAACTCAAAAACCGTTCTCGCCAAGAACCCCCGGCGATTCAACTCACCATTCTCGAACAACCGGGACGAGAACAACTTACCCAAGCCTTAGAACAAGGTCAATATCAAGTCTTCCATTATGCGGGTCACAGTAGTCTGGGGGATTCTGGCGGTGATGTTTATTTAGTGAGTAATAAAACCGGATTAACGGAAACCTTAAACGGTAATGACTTAGCCGGATTGCTGGCAAATAACGGCGTGCAATTAGCCGTATTTAACTCCTGTCGTGGCGCCTATACAGCCACCTCAGACCCCTTAGACAATGGCAAAGAGCGCAATTTAGCCGAAGCCTTGGTCAAGCGAGGTATTCCTGGGGTTTTGGCAATGGCAGAGCGAATTCCCGATGAAGTGGCACTCACCCTGACTCGCCTCCTGTATCGGAATCTCAATCAAGGCTATCCGATTGATCTGAGTCTGAGTCGAGCGCGACAGGGGCTAATTTCTGCCTATGGCTCTAACCAATTATATTGGGCGCTGCCTGTACTTTACCTGCATCCCGAATTTGATGGATTCCTCACCAACGTGGACGATGACTATCACCATCGGGAAGAACGATTACAGTTATCGGAACCACCAGATATGCCATTAGTCTCTGATGAAAGTGACGCCGAACTATTCACACCACCGATGTTAAACAGAACGAGGTTAGAGGATGAGGATGAATTCCTGCTAGAGGAGAAACCTCCCCTAGCTAAGTATGAGTATCAACCGAGGCAAAATTGGCTCGATGAGACTCCCTCAGAGGAGATTCCCTCAGAAGATGAGGCGGATGATCCGTCTAGCTTTATTAAGAATTTACTCGAACAACTGGATAGTGAGCCGGAGCTCGATGAACCGAAATTACCTCCCCTAGATCCGAACCATCCCCCACAACCAGCGCCTGAACAAGAGAATCAGGACGTACCCAACCCGCCGCCTCAGCAATCCCCGGTTTCCTCAGCCGCGCCAGCACCAACGTCTGTGCCAAAAACAGCAAGGCTGTCATCTGAGGATACGGTTAAGTCTAAACCTTCGCCAGCGCAACCGACTCAAAAGGGATGGCGTTCCTGGTTAGTTGCGCCTAAATTGTGGGTTGGATTGGGAGTTGGTGCTGTTGCGATCGCACTATTAAGTTTTGCCTTGGTTTGGAACCGTCAGCCGCGACCTGATACGTTAATTACATCGCCTGATTCTCCTGTGCCGAGTCTACCCCAACCCTCAGACTCAGATCAGATCAACTTAGCGCAAGCCGAAACCAGTCGCGTCACTGCTATAGCGATCGAACAATTGGGTCAGGGAAATATCGAAGCCGGAACGGAAGCGGTTGAAGCTTTACTCAATAGAGGTGCATTGTCTCAAGCCGATGCAGCGTTAAAGGCTGTTTCTCCCTCCCAATTGGATAATCCAACCATCAGTTTCTTGAGAGGGCGTCTGGCTTGGCAGTCGCTTCAAACTGGGGATACAGACTATAATATCAGCGATGTGCGACGGTATTGGGAAACAGCAGTTAAAGCCCAACCTGACTTGGCTAAATATCACAATGCCCTTGGCTTTGCCTACTACGCAGAAGGAGATTTCGAGCGAGCTAACAATGCTTGGTTAGATGCTCTCACCTTAATTGAACAAGAGCAAATCGATGCAGATGTGGCGGGAAATGGGGCGAAGAAAGAAGCGTTAACAGCGTATGCGGGATTAGCTTTAGGATTCTGGAAATCTGCTCAACCACAGCCAGCCGAAAAGCGCACCAATCTTTTAAATGAATCGTTGAAACTGCGGAAAAAAGTTCTCCAAGATGACCCTGTGAATTTCCAGCCTGACGCCCTGAGTCAGAATTGGCTTTGGTCTGAGCAGACGATCCAAGATTGGCGATCGCTCCTAGGAGAAACACAATAAAATCGGCATGGGTGGGTTTCAAAAATTCGATAAAATATGCTGTGGTAATACCTGTATGAATAGAGCAACTATTACTCTGCCTTCTCGGATAAAATTGAGTATCGATTTAACCGATGATCAGTTCTTTGAGCTGTGTCAGAGAAACCGAGATTACCGATTTGAGCGGACAACATCAGGGGAATTACTAATCATGTCACCAACGGGTAGTGAAACGGGAAATCGCAATATTGAACTCGCCTATCAACTCCAAGCTTGGAGCCGTAAGAATAATTTAGGGATTGCCTTTGATTCATCGAGTGGCTTCAAACTTCCCAATGGTGCCGAGCGTTCCCCTGATGTCTCTTGGATACGCCGGCAACGATGGGAAGCGTTAACTCCGACACAACAAAAGAAGTTTGCCCCAATTTGTCCAGATTTTGTCGTGGAATTGCGTTCGGAAACCGATTCCCTGAAAGAACTACAAGAAAAAATGAGAGAATATAGGGATAACGGGGCAAAATTGGGATGGTTAATTGACCGTAAAAATAAGCGAGTTGAGATTTATCGTCCAGGAGAGGATGTAGAAATTCTCAACTCTCCGGCTACTCTGTCAGGAGAAGATGTGTTGCCGGGATTTGTGTTGAATTTAAAGGGAATTATGTAGTAGAGACGTTCCGGTGGAACGTCTCCAGACTCCAGACAGTTTGTTTGTCTTCCCGTATCGCCTTAATCTATTAGAGGAAAGGTATCAAGGGAAAATAGTAACCATGGCAAAAGTAATCGTGATTACAGGTGTCAGCCGGGGTTTAGGTCGAGCGATGACCGAGGGATTTATCGCTCAAGGACATACGGTTTTGGGTTGCGCTCGAAACGAGGCGGCAATCAAGGATCTAAATCTTGCCTTTGATCCGCCCCATAATTTTACCGTGGTCGATGTTGCTGATGAAGATCAGGTCACGGCTTGGGCAAAACTTCTGCTCAACGAGTACAGTCCACCGGATTTGCTGATTAATAATGCGGCAATTATCAATAATTTGGCACCTCTTTGGGAGATTCCTAGCCAGGATTTCTCCCATCTGATTGATGTCAATATCAAAGGAGTCGCCAATGTGATTCGCCATTTTATCCCAGCAATGATTGACCGGGGAAGCGGTATTATTGTCAATCTGAGTTCAGGATGGGGACGCTCAACTGCTCCCCAAGTTTCCTCCTACTGTACCTCTAAATGGGCAATTGAAGGCATGACGCGATCGCTAGCTCAAGAATTACCTAAAGGAATGGCGGCGATTCCCCTAAGTCCCGGTATTATCCATACCGAGATGCTGGAAGTTTGCTATGGCGAAGCGGCGGCGTCTTATACAGCCATCCAAGATTGGAAGAAAAAAGCAGTTCCCTTCTTGCTGCAGTTGACTCCTGCCGATAATGGTCAACCCTTGACTGTCCCCGCATGATATAATCAGAAGTTCGACTCTACGTTTGAGGCGAGACGGCAATTATCTCGCTTCAGCCTAAAAACAGCAGGTAGAGGAGAAAAGCGGGAGCTATACAAAGTTTCACAAATAAAGGCTTGGGAAACCTCGCCCAAATCAGCTAAAATCGACTAATCATGTCAAATATTTGATAGTACGACGAAAGCAAAAAGGCGAGATTTTCTTGACTTAGCTATGGGGAAATTACCGTTCAAGACAAAGCCCTGGACTATAAACCAGGGTTTAGGACAGCATCAAGAATCAGGGAGGATTAAAAAGTAGTGGATAACGTTTATAAACGCCACTCTTATAAGGCAAACTTTGATCAAGCCGAACGCTACCACACCCATTGGGATGAATATTTAATTATTCCGATTTGGGAGAGAAAAACAGGGCGTTGGACAGTAACGTGGCTAGAATCAGAACAGTTGCTCGAACCGACCATTATTGATCCCTTTGGCGGTTTTGATTTCCCCACAGCTCAAGCCGCGATATCGGCGGCAAAATCTCTCATTGATCATTGTTCAGATGTGGCGGCTCGGAATGCTTTAGAAGATAGGCTGATAGAAATTTTAGAAGGGAAGTGATGATATAATATTCAGTTGAATACTTATATATTGGTGGAGACAAGGCAGACGGCAGAAGCGAAGTAGGAAGGTTGCACTGGATTCGCATTACTTTTCTACTCGACTTTATTTACCAAGCAATAGGCTGACGACGGTTAAAAAATCCACCAGTGGGTCCATCATTGGGTAAAGTTGCCAGCCATACAGGAGTATCAGCACCTTGCTCAATGTTTAACGGTGCAGCTTCAGAACCCATATCCGTTTTTACCCAACCCGGACAAGCCGAATTGATTAAAATATTGGTTCCTCGCAACTCCTTGGCAAACAAAGCTGTAACCGCATTGAGAGCTGTTTTAGAAAGCCTATAAGTAGGAGTGATAATAGTATCATAGGGCGAATTGTAATTACTCATGTCGGCAAGGGAACCAAGGGTACTAGACATATTGACAATGCGACCATAATTTGATTCTTTCATCAAGGGAATGCAAGCTTGACACATTAGAAAAGCGCCATAAAGATTTGTTTGCAGGGTTTGCGAGAGCGTATCAAAATCTATATCCAATACAGACGTTGTTCTATCGAGTTGCACCCCAGCATTGTTGACGAGGATATGCAGTTCGCCAAGTTCTTGTTTAAGCGAACTAATGGCATTGTGGATACTTTCACGACTGTTCATATCCAAAAGACAGAAATCTACGTCTAATCCTTCTTGCTTAAGTTTGTCGCAGGCTTCCCGCCCCTTGTTGGCATCTCTCGCTCCAAGAATAACGCGGATGCCTTTTTGGGCGAGTTGTTTACTAATTTCAAAACCTAAGCCTTTATTAGCACCTGTAACTAAGGCAATTTTACGGGTATGATCTTCCATATCCTTGTACTGAGAGGTTTTCAGCAACCTACTATCTGGAGGTTTCAACTAATTGTATAGCAATAGACACATCGATTAGGACGTTCGGCACCATTGTAGAGACGCGCCATGGCGCGTCTCTACATAAATGATGTGTCCTAACAGCCATGGCGGTTGCTATACCTGGGATAGACGCCAAGACTCTGCCAAAGCTTAGAAGATTAAATGGGATTAGTTTATCGGTTAATCCCTTGGCTAATTGGAGTTAAAATTGTCTACAATCACAGGAATTGGTTATGGAAACGCGACCTTTAGGAACTTCCGATATCAAAATCACACCGATTATAATGGGCACCTGGCAGGCGGGTAAAACCCACTGGGTGGGGATTGAAGACGCGGAAACGATTAAAGCTATCCGAGCCGCTTTTGACGCGGGTATCACGACGGTGGATACCGCAGAAATCTATGGTAATGGGCATTCGGAGCAGATTGTTGCCCAGGCATTATCCGATGTGCGAGATCAGGTGGTTTATGCCTCCAAAGTGTGGGTGGGGAATCTAAAATACGATAAAGTTATCGAAGCCTGCGATCGCTCTCTGAAAAATCTTCAGACGGACTATATTGACTTATACCAAATTCATTGGTACCCCGGCTCATTTAATACTGAGGTAGTGCCGATTGAGGAAACAATGAGCGCCTTGAACAAACTGAAGGAACAGGGCAAAATTCGAGCAATTGGTGTATCAAATTTCTCCCACGCTCAGTTAGAAGAAGCAGCGCAGTATGGGAAGATTGACAGCTTACAGCCCCCCTACTCCTTGTTTTGGCGTCAAGTCGAGCAGGATGCCCAACCCTACTGCATTGAGAATACTATATCAATCCTGGCATATTCATCCCTTGCCCAAGGATTGCTCACGGGTAAATTTGGACTCGAGCATCAATTAAGAGAAGGGGATCATCGTGCCAAAAATCGTCTGTTTCAAGGAGACAACTATAAACGAGCGCAGCAAGCTTTAGATAAACTGCGCCCAATTGCCGAACGCCATAATTGTAGTCTGGCTCAATTATCCTTGGCTTGGTTAATTGCCCAACCACAAACTCATGCGATCGCGGGGGCGCGTCATGAGGGACAATCCTCTAGTAATGCTCAGGCGGCTGAGGTTAAATTATCTCCAGAAGAAGTGCAAGAAATTGACGCGATCGGGCGTATTGTTACTGATCCCCTGGACGATAATCCCGTGATGTGGAATTGGGATATATGACAGACAAATAATTAGGAAGAGTAAGCCGCAACACCCGCCCGGAGTTCAAACTCCGGGCTAATAGCTTAAGTCCATTAAAATGGACTAAAACTCTGCTCCAATCCTATGCCAGACGAATACCAGCTTTTGGTTTTTTGGGTTTCAACCCCAGACGGGAAGCAAGCGAGTGGAGCAAGATCAGAGTAATATATAGATTGTAAACAGCTTATCTCTCCAAAAATATAGAGAGTAATGGATTGATTTCAATGATATCGAGTAGTGCTTGCGCTTTATCTCGTAAGTTACTTTGAGACAGCTTCTTGGCATCCTTCTGAGCCTGTTTTGTGTAGACAAGTTGCCAAGTCACCACTCCAACTCCCGATCGCATTCTTCAATCGGAGTCGCCAAACCAGCACGAATTGATTCCCGCATTCCCGGTATCGAAAGTAGATACAGCGTTTCCTGAATCGCCAACCAATCAGCTTCAGACAGTAAAATCGCATTGCTGCTTCCTGAAGTAATAACAATCGGCTCATGGGATTGACTCACGGCATCAATCAAATCTTGCAATTGCTGTTTGGCTTTATTAATCGGAATCATCGCCACCAACTTAGTAAAGTTTAAACTAATTACACTTTCATCTATTATGAGCGATTAGCGATCGCTGTTCAATCAAGTCTAAGGCGATCGCACAACCAATTCAACCTTGATTAGGACTAGCAACAGGTTCCGACAAAAGTCCTGACATCTCCAACACGCGCTCCGTCCAAACCCTTGCTTGTTCAGCAACATTAATGCGTTTTGCCTCATCTGCCCAAATCTTTGACCAATGGAATTGCCACCGAGCGAGTTGAACTTGCAACTCAACCAACTCAGCTGCATAATCCATTCCAGCATCCATAGCTGTCCACTCAATAAAGAACTTGCTTTCTCTAATCAAATATTCCACAGCATTGCCATTAACTCCACTTTTAGTCAGAGATTTAATTCGAGCCAAGTTAGCCGCTAATCCACCTAGACGAGTTGGTAATTCGTCATTTAAATACCGCCCTTGTAAAGCATTCCAGTCTTTCATACGCCTCCTAATAAATTATGAACAATATTAGCAACTTGCTCCCGAATCCCTAGATCAAGGATTTCCATTGAACGAATTTTTATGCTTTCTTGCGCCCAGAATCTTCAACCGCTTAATTAGGGCTTGCTGCACAACCCAGAAACCCTGAGCCATCAATACTTTGAGGCGTATGGACAGTGGATAAAGTGCAAGGAAATGGGGTAGCATCCCTCATAAGTATGACATCACCAAGCTATGGGAAAATGTACCCTTGCTCCCCCAGCTCCCCCAGCGTTCGACTGAGCGCTCACGCCGAAGTCTTCCCCAGCTTCCCCAGCTCCCCCTCACCACAAGGCTTATTCAGCAGACCCTAATTATCCAGAGGCAATTCATGTTCGGGTGGTTCTAGTGAAGGTTGAGCATCGTTACCCGGAGGAACCACGACAAGGGGAGGAGGCGGTTCTAAAATCCTTTGCCATTCTTGAATTGACGCTTGAGCCGCATTATAGGCTTCGGTTCCCGAAGGAATCATTTTCGCCAGTTGAATCGCTTGAGTTAAGCTAAGAGCCGCTCGATCTTGAGCCAATGCCAACAGTTGATAACTCCAGCGATTAACCGCCGAGACAGCATCGCCTCTAACCTTGGCAGAACTAGGAACTTGTCTAGCTAAACGAATTGCCTCCACAATGGCGTTGGGAGTACCAAGAGTGCCAGATTGGTAGGCTTGTTGCAAGCGCTGTTGTCCCAAAACTTCTGTCTTCCAGCCCTTAATCAGGTTTTGTGCTTCCCCATAGAGTACCCGTCCCGATTTAATTTGTTCAGCCGCCGCGATCGCAGCCGAAAGATTGCCGGAATTGGCGAGGGTACGAGCTTGGTCGAGATAGGGTTGGTCTTCTAGGCGTTGAACCGTGCGCGTCCAGTCTTTGATCTTACTCTGTGCTTCTGGATAAAGAGCGCGATTGGGAGCAATGCGACGGGCTTCTTGGATGGCTTGTTTTAACGATTCTGCCCTGCCCAAGTTAGCCAGTTGGGTAGCGCGGTCAAGATAGGGTTGGTCTTCTAGGCGTTCAACCGTGCGCGTCCAGTCCTTAATCTTACTTTGTGCTTCTGAGTAAAGAGCGCGATTGGGGGCAATCTGACGGGCTTCTTGGATGGCTTCTTGTAACGATTCGACTCCGCCAAAGCTGGCAAGTTGGGTGGCGCGATCGAGATAAGGCTGATCTTCTAGGGTTTGGATTTGACGAGTCCATTGGCTAATCTCAGCCCTCGCTTCTTGGTAGCGGGGATTAGGGCTGGGAATCAGTTGAGCTTCTGCGATCGCGGTTTGTAAATCGTTGACTAGCCCAGAACTGGCAAACGTCCGCGCCCGTTCCAGTCGAGCCACATCCTCCAGTTCCCGTTGCCATCGAGCAATTAATTCTTGACCTTCATCATATAGAGGACGATCAGTACCCAATTTCTGAACTGAGGCGATCGCGATTTCCAAATCCCCACTGCTTCCCGATTCAGCCGTGGATATGGCATTGGCTAAGTCAATTAAATCTGCCTTAACGTCTGGTAATTTCACGCTAGCGGGTAACTTATTGGCAATCTCTAACACCCCTTGCCAGTTCCGTTGTTCTAAGCGACTTGTGGCTAGTTTGAGTAATTTATTCCCACTCTCAGCAATTAAATCTTGAGCTTCTTTGTAGGCAAAACTCTTGGGCGTGATTTTCTCGGCAGCTTGAATCGCCTTTAAAATATCATCGACTCGACCACTTTTACTCAGCCGATAGGCTTGATCCAACTTCTGACTATCGTCTCGTCCGATTTGAATCAGATCCACGAGTTGGGTGTACTTAACCGCTGCCCAATATTGATTATCTATCGTTGTCAGCTTGACGGCTTCTCGAAACGCTAATGTCCAATTGGACTGTCTCAGGTGTTCCTCGGCTTGTTCATAAATCCCTGAAGCCTTTTCCCACAGCGTTTCCCATTCCTTAATTTGTTCTTTGACTAGCGTAAACGCCGGAACATCTCTGGGAATCCGGTTCGCAATCTCAATCGCTTCCTCTAGCTGACCGGCTTGAAACTTTTCTTCGCCAATCGCTAAAATCTCTACTGACCACTCTTCGATATGGCGGTTAATTTCTGGGCGCAAGGGGTGGTCTTTGGGTAAAGCATCAATGAGTGCGATCGCTTCTAACAAATCCTTGGTGGTGCGTTTATTTGCCGCAAGCTGGCCACAATAGATACGTACCGATGCCGAAGCCGTGGGCCAAAAAATTGAGGGACAATTTGGCACTGCTGGTAGCTTCAGCAAAAGAGCAACGGAGGAAAATCCTATCCCACCCGAAACCAGAATCGTCATTGTTACCCAAAATGTCCAGCCGAAAGTAAAGCGTCGTCTTGGTTCTTGGGGCTGTTGAGGAGAGGGTGGGGCTGGCTTCGTCGTCACTGGTTGGGGAGTGGTTTGACGATGAGAGGTTGAATGTCCGACCCGAAGAGGATCAACAGCATTCCTCTGGTGTTGCCAATCCTGGCTCCAACGGGGTTGGGAAGACCGGGTAGCATACCAATGATCGGGCATTTTTCGATTTCTAGTCATAACTCACTCCACCACTCGCTAAGCCTAATGCTGTGGGTTTAATAGCACCCTCAGTTGTTGCAATCGTACTCTCGTTAGACACAAAAAGCTATATTCTCCTGGAGATTTAATCGGGAATGAGAGTCCGTACAATTGCCGTTAAGATGAGCAAGATTGCTCTTGTGTCTAATCGTTAACGCCATCTCTGCCAATCCGCATCTTCACGAAGTAAGGACCCGTTCATGAACTCTCAGCTTATCCCATTCCCAATTCCCCTAACTCAATCTCGATTAAACGGACTCAGCTTTTAAAGCCTGAATCAGTTGAGCCAGTTCATCTCCACTCGCTTGGTAAACTTCCCCACAGAAGTGGCAAGTTGCTTCAGCGCCTTCGTCTTTTTCAATCATATCCTGAAGTTCGGCTTCACCTAGCATCTTCAGCGCTCCTAAAACCCGATCAAACGAGCAACCGCAGTCAAAACGCACCAGTTGAATTTCGGGCAGAATTACCAAGCCCAAATCACCCAAAATCTGTTCAAAGATAGCTGGTAACGTTTTACCTTCCTGCAACAGAGGTGTGAATCCGGATAGCTTGGCGATGCGAGATTCCAAAATCTGCACTAAAGACTCGTCTCTAGCCGCTTTCGGTAAGATTTGGATTAATAGCCCTCCCGATGCGGTTACGCCTTCAGCGCCGACAAATACACCCACAATCAGCGCTGATGGGGTTTGTTCAGATGTGAGCAGGTAATGAGCAATGTCATCGCCAATTTCTCCCGACACCAGTTCTACTGTACTGGAATAGGGATAGCCATACCCCACATCCCGGATCACATAAAGATAACCGTCACGCCCAACTGCACCGCCAACATCGAGTTTGCCAGATTCGTTGGGCGGTAGTTCAATGGCAGGGTTATCCACATATCCTCTAACCGTACCATCTAAGCCCGCATCAACCAAAATTCCGCCCAAGGGACCATTTCCTTTCACCCGAATATTCACCCTTGACCCTTCCCGCTTCATATTAGACGCCAACAATAAGCCCGATGACATCGTGCGCCCTAGGGCAGCCGTGGCCACATACGAGAGCTGATGGCGCTGGCGGGCTTCTTCGGTGAGGCGCGTGGTAATCACACCGACGGCGCGGATACCCCCTTCTGCTGCTGTGGCGCGAATTAACTGATCAGCCATGTATCAACCTTACACTTTACACTTCTTAACATACTCCCTTTTTATTTTAGGTCGGGTCGTTGGCATAAGGCGCGATCGCACTGTTGATAGTCGGTGATGGATCACAGCCGTGCCTTCCCTGGCGACAAGGATTAAAAGGATTAATATAATGTGATATCGAGAGTTACACTCTTGAGCAACAGACCTATTGTTTTTGGACACAGATTATGTTGGGAACCTTTCAACAAAGTCACCTCCGCATTGAACTCGAAGCTCCCCATACTGTTATCCGAGACAGTCTGCTCCATTCAGAGAAACTGCGCCAGTGGTTACCGACTCAACGCCTTTCCCCTGGATTACCCGAACAACTCCATCCCGGAGTCACCTTTACCAGTTGGATTGGTCCGGTTGCTATCCAACATCAGGTAGAGGTAGCTGAGTCTTACGGGTTACGACTGTTATTGAGCCAGGGAATCGATGGCTATCACGAATGGTGTTGGGGTGAAGGATGGGTACAGTCTCGTTTAGAAGGGGTGTCTATGTTGCCGTTAAATATGGGTCAAACCTTGAGTTTACTGCGGCTACGGGAATTTATCGCCACCCAGGGAGGATGAGGGAACTGGGGAAGCTGGGGAAGCCGGGGAAGCTGGGGAAGCCGGGGGAGCTGGGGGAGATGGAGCAAATTATGTAGGGGCGGGTTTCACTACTATCTTTTCGGTTACACCCAGATGTAACTAAACCCGCCCCGACTGTACAAATGACAAATGACAAATGACAAATGACAAATGACAAATGACAAATGACAAATGACGCATGACGAATGACAAATGACAAATGACAAATGACAAATGACAAATGACAAATGACAAATGACAAATGACAAATGACAAATGACAAATGACAAATGACAAATGACAAATGACAAATGACAAATGACAAATGACAAATGACAAA
>NZ_JAVKBY010000125.1:0-8266 GCF_040222985.1 Coleofasciculus sp. F4-SAH-05 | reverse complement strand
TTTGTCATTTGTCATTTGTCATTTGTCATTTGTCATTTGTCATTTGTCATTTGTCATTTGTCATTTGTCATTTGTCATTTGTCATTTGTCATTTGTCATTTGTCATTTGTCATTTGTCATTTGTCATTTGTCATTCGTCATTCGTCATTTGTTATACTCGCTTCCGAAAAGAAGCAAGTTACCTTTATGTAAGGATTTGAGGAATATTTTATTGATGAGCTTCACGCCCAGAAACCGTAGGGGCGCACCGACGTGCGCCCTTTCCACCGACGTGCTAGCGCGAGTTTGGCTGATTCTCTGGTGGTAAACCCGGATTAAACATCACCACAAATTGGGCATTTGGCATCAGACGACGGAGTATGCGAAGATGACCATCAGCATCGGAACGGCTACGATACTGTGCTACTGTGACTTGTTGCATTTTGGGTAGCAGGCGAACCAGCACCCAAGGATAAAGGCGTTGTTTGTAAGGCATAATAAATGTGTCTCCATCTGAAATTGGAGCCAGAGCCAGTGCTAATAGGTTGGTAGCCGGGATGCACTGGCTTTCTGACCATCTGAAGTTCTGCCTTTATACTACGGGCAAATTATGGTTAAGTCAATTTAACCATGAGGATTCTGGAATAAAACAGTAATGATGAGTGTGGGGGAAAAGCTTAAACGCCAGCGTGAATCACTGCATCTGACGCAGCAGCAAGTCGCTGATCAATTGGGTGTGACGGTAACTACTGTGAAAAATTGGGAAGCTGGCAGACATATCCCAAAGCTATACCCCATCCAGACGAAAGCATTGTGTGATTTGCTCGATTTAACCTTAGACGAGTTGGCAGAGTATAGTTAATGATGCCCAAGAGTCAGACAGCAAACGTGAGTAACTGATTGGGAAAGGAATGTAGGTAAAGGCAAGACGCGATCGCTTGCTTGGTACTGAAGCTATTGTAAATGCATGATTAGGCGGTGCGTTACGCTGCGCTAACACACCCTACAGATAGAACAGATAGAGGCTGTGCGTCAGTCTTAAGGATAAAAGTCCAAGTCCGCTTTATGAAGCTTTCATGAAGAGGACTTCCTAGCTATGCCAAAACGAGGTTATAAATTTAGCTTATTGAATGAAGTGATTGATGTAAACAACTGTCACTATTATTTAATAACTGGAGAAATATCTCAATAAAGCATTACTTTTTTTAGGAAAAACTTATCGGAATCTCAGACAAGCTGAGAGAGTCTTTAATTGAGGCAATCCCTTGACAGAGCTAATTTTACAGTCATTATAAGAATAATTTAATTTTAATATATGCTTAACATTAGTCAATGTTTACTTTTCGGTGAGCAATTAATTCCATAATTGTTTCTAAGAATTAACCATATAAAAACTTGATGAAGATGTAAAATTACTATTTTCTTTCTCCAGAGTCAAGAGTAAGATTACTTATAGTCAAGGCTGGGACTTCAACAAAAAACAGTCAATAGTTGTTTCCTATGAAAGGTATCCCTATTATGAACACGAAAAAAATTGCCACTCTGCTGGGTACAGTTACAGCAACCGTTTGCTTAATTTCTGCCATGGGACAAGCGGCTCAAGCTGGAGTCTTACATAATGGCTGGAACTATGCGCTCGATTCTACAAATGATGTTCCACTCGAATACGGAAATAGTGATTATGAAATTTATGGCATGGCTATCAAAGAAAATGCCGGGAAAGTCTATGTCGCATTTAATGGTAACTTTCCTTTAGAAGGGCGAAGTATTTATGAGTGGGGCGATCTTTTTTTCAATTTTTCAGACTTACCATTCATCCAGGCAAGTCAGAATGGCAATTTGTATGCTGTGAATTTCAGCAATGATGATGATACCCCTAATGGTGTTTATGGCAATGTAAACCCGACAAAATTGACGAAAGATCTTGAGATAGTTTACACCTATGAGGACATCGGAGTTGGTACTGATGGAAGGCTAAACTTGGGGGATTTATCTTCTACAGACTCTTATTTCGCACCACAAGATAACTACATCGCATACGGATTTGACCCAGCTGAAGCTGATTGGTTAGGTAATATTACTCTTTTTGATGATGAGAATGAGGTGCAGAATACTTTAATCAGCCAGTTAGAGCTTGATCTCGACTTTTTTGTTCAGGGTACTGATCAGACTCAAGGGAGTGAAACTTTTGGATTTAGCTTTAACAGGGATTTGTTACCTGAAGGTACTTATATTGCTCATGTTTTTGAAAATTGCGGTAACGATGGTGTAGCAATTAAAACACCCGAACCATCTACAATGGTTGGACTTTTTGGACTCGGATTAACTGTTCTCGGTAGTCAGATCAGCAAGCGGCGCAAGGGAAATGGTGTTTCTCAGTAAATCTTCCAGAAAAGGAAAAAATCACCTTGAGTCGAGATAAAAACGAGTTAGGCTGGAGAATCAGAAGTCTACCGTGAGAAAAAATAACCCACACCTAGCTAGTCACTTAATTTAATTCTGTCCAAAATTTAATCAGCGGAGATTTCAGTATTAAATGTCTAACCGTCAAACCCCCTTGCTTGACTAGGAAGGGGGTTATTAATAATCGACTAAACTACTCGCTTTTAATTCAGATATGCCAAAATCGATGATATGTATCATTAACTTTGAGCAATGACTTGGTCTTCTGGACAGAAGTTGCATGGCAACAATTATATTCTGGAAAAAGAATTAAAACGCGGACAATTTAGCGTTACCTATCTGGCTAGGGATCGCAAGAAACATCAATGGGTGGTTAAAACCCTGAGTGATAAGTTGATCCACGACTTCAGCCAACCGGAAGTCGATCAGATTCAGGAAACGTTTTTGTGCGAAGCCGTAAAGCTGGTAAAATGCCGACATCCTCATCTGGTGCAATTTAAAGAACCGTTGGTCGAAGGACATCAGGTTGGCATTGTCATGGAGTATCTGGATGGTGTCGATTTAGCCAGCCACGCCCAAAAGGGTTTACCAGAGTCAGAAGCGCTGCTTTATATTCAACAAATTGGCGAAGCGCTAAAAGTGATTCACGAGGCGGGGTTAATCCATCGAGATGTCAAACCCAGTAATATTCGATTACGCACCGATAAACAAGAAGCCGTGTTAATTGATTTTGGGTTAGCGCGAGGATGTGAGGATGCGTCAACAACGGTTGATACCCATACAGCAGATGAATTTGATGCCTTAGAGCTTTATAATGTGGACACTCCCCTAGGAGCTTATACGGATGTTTATTCATTAGCGGCAACGCTATACTTTTTAGTTACGGGAGAAATTCCGCCAACGGCAATGGATCGCTGTTTGTCGAAAGCGCGATTGATTCCACCAAAACAGATTAACGAACAAATTAGCGATCGCACTAATGAAGTGATTCTGATCGGGATGGCGCTACAGGTTGAGGAACGCCCTCCAACCATGCAGGAATGGCTGGATTTACTGGGATTGCAGCGCCAAATTCCTGGCTCAAAACGCCAGAAGTCACCCATTATTTTAATCGGCGCGATCATCGCCATCGTTGGTGTGTTAGGTTTAATTGCGGCTTGGTTCTTGTTCAAACCAACAGCCATCCCTCAAGAACCCACGCCTGTGCAAACACCAGTCTCCTCGCTGATGTATACGCCTGTTAGTAGCGTTTCCCCAATCACCTTTTGGTCAAACGTTTAACGGATGTCCTCCGTCTTCGTCAGGGAGGATATCAAGTCCGCTTAAGTAACCCCCTTTATCCCTTGGGTACTTTTTCTGTGGAACCTTCTGCCCTCTGCCTGATTATATTTTTTTTAACCAGGGTTTATTTTTCTAACAAAAGCTGGACATTGGCACCATTACTGTCAAACTAAATACTATCTCTACGTTGGAGGAGATTGGGCAGTGGAGTATGAAATTCGCTACAAGCCAGCCTTTGCCGCTATTTTCCTGACACTCAATCCCGGTGACAGAATCACGGCAGAAGCAGGTGCGATGACGAGTATGGATGGTAGACTCACCGTGAAGACGGAGTTTTCGGGTGGCTTTATCCCAGGCTTACTGAAAAAGTTCTTTGGCGGAGAATCATTATTTGTTAATACATTTCATAATCAAACGCAACAACCCTTAACCCTAGTTCTCACCCAATCCACCATTGGCGACATTGTTGGTGTGGATTTGCGCGAACGTTCCCTTTGCTTTCAACCCGGTGCTTATATTTGCCATACCCCTGGCGTCAAACTGGGGGTGCGGTGGGCGGGTTTGAAGAGTTGGTTTTCTGGAGAAGGATTGTTCAAACTTCAAGTTAAGGGTCAGGGTAAGGTATTCTTTGGTGCTTATGGTGGATTGACGAAAAAGCAAGTTAACGGTGACTTTGTTGTCGATACGGGTCATTTAGTCGCCTATGAACCAACAATTAAGATGAATGTTGGTTTAGCCGGGGGTTTATTGGGTTCAATGACTTCTGGCGAAGGCTTCATTAATCGACTTACGGGGACAGGAGAAATTTATCTCCAGTCTCGCAGTATTAGTGGTTTAGTCAGCTATTTACAACCAAAATTGCGTTAATATAACACTCCAAATTTTTTCATAATGAATATTGAACTGTTGCATCAACCCGATAGTGCGATCGCGCGTGTTGTTCTGGAGGCTAATGAAGAGTTAGTGGCGCAAGCTGGCTGTATGATTGCCATGAATGGTTCTATTAATGCCAGTACCACATTACGCAAGGGAAAGGGTGGCGGTATTTTGGGTGGACTCAAACGCATGGTGGCGGGAGAGTCGCTATTTTTAAGTGTGTTCCGTTCACCGATTGCTGAGGGAGAAGTCTTTCTTGCACCTAAACTCATGGGTGATCTTCTCGTCTATGAGATGAAGGGTCAAGAGTTAGTGGTTCAGGCGACATCGTATTTGGCGAGTGAATCCGGGGTTGATATTGATATCGGCTTTCAAGGGTTTAAATCTCTGTTTTCAGGTGAATCAATTTTTTGGTTGAGTCTTAGCGGTTATGGGGTTGTCTTGTTAACTTCATTTGGCGGAATTTATAAAGTGCCTGTCAATGGGGAATATGTTGTCGATACAGGTCATATTGTCGCCTTTGAAAAAAGTCTAAATTTTGATATTACCAAAGCCGGATCGAGTTGGCTAAGTGCATTTTTGGGCGGAGAAGGACTGGTTTGTCGATTTAAAGGACAAGGAAACGTCTATTGCCAAACTCACAATCCTGGTGCTTTTGGTTCTCAGGTTGGTTCTAAACTACCGCCACAATGAGCGGGTTTAGGTTGAGTCTCGTCCCTTCATAGCAAGTGGACGTAAATGGTGGGAAAACTAAATAAAGGATAAATCATCATGAGTCAGCGAATTTCTTATAAAATAGAGCATTCACCATCTTATGCTTCTTTGGTGATTAACTTGAAAACCAATGAAACGGTTTTAGTTGAATCCGGTGCTATGGCGGCAATGGATACTTGTATTAAAATGAAGTCCAGGGCTAAGGGTGGCTTGATGAAAGGACTTGGGCGAATGGTGAGTGGTGAGTCCTTTTTTATTAGTGAGTTTACCGCTGAAGGAAAATCAGGAGAGTTGTATGTTTCCCCTGGAGTACCGGGAGATATTTGTCATTATTACTTGCAAGAGAATGGCTTAATGATTCAATCCTCTGGATTTGTCGCCGCCAGTCCCACAGTAGAAATAGATACCAAGTTTCAGGGGTTTAAAGGCTTCTTTAGTGGTGAGTCCTTATTTTTAATTCGGGCAACTGGGACAGGGGATATTTGGTTTAGTTCTTATGGGGCAATTGTAGAAATTCCTGTGGCTGGAGATTATGTGGTAGATACCAGTTATATTGTGGCATTTGAAGATACGTTAAATTATAACGTAGAAATGCTGGGCGGGTTATCGTTTCGTGGATTAAGAACGGGGATTTTGGGGGGTGAAGGATTGGTTTGTCGGTTTAATGGAGAAGGGCGGTTATGGGTGCAGTCGAGAGAACTGTATAGTTTGATTAATTTCTTAAATCCCTTCCGCCCGACGAAGAGTAATAATTAGTATGTAGTGAGCGCTTTAGCGCTTCTAGGCACTAAAGTGCCGACTACGTACATACATAGGTACAAAAATAGTATGTAGTAAGCGCTTCAGCGCTTTGAGGCACTAAAGTGCCGACTACATACGTACATAGGTACAAATAGTATGTAGTGAGCGCTTTAGCGCTTCTAGGCACTAAAGTGCCGACTACATACGTACATAGGTACAAATAGCTTGTAGTGAGCGCTTTAGCGCTTCTAGGCACTAAAGTGCCGACTACATACATACATACATACACATACATACGAGCCAGAATATTATGTATGAATATCGCCGACTAACTCCCACACAACGAGCTGAATTAGTTCAGCAACGCTTGTCTCGTGGTTATCCACCTCACGCGCCTCCCCATGTTGTGACTGACAAGGAATTTTATCTCTTAACAGCAGCTTGTTATGAACACAAGTGCCATGTTAAGGATGAATGTCGCCGCCAAGAGTTACTCAATTTGCTATTTGATGCGTTCGTAACGGCTGGGATGGAAATCCGCGCCTGGGTTGTTCTGCCAAATCACTATCATCTCTTGGTACATCTGACTAATTTTGATGAGTTGAGTCGCCTGTTTCGCTTAGTACATGGTCGTACTTCTTATCAATGGAATCGGGATGATAATGTCACCCGTCGTAAGGTTTGGTATCGTTATAGCGATCGCGCTATTCGATCAGAACGACATTATTTTGCTGCTTTAAACTATCTCCATTACAATCCAGTTAAACATGGCTGGAGCCAATCTCCTTATGATTGGCGTGAAAGTAGCGTTCATTGGTATCTGGCAAATTTCGGACGCCAGTGGTTGAGAGATGCGTGGATTGAATATCCTGTGCGTGATTACGGTAAAGATTGGGATGATTTTGAGGAAGATGGTCATTATTAGAGCGCTAAAGCGCTCACTACGAACGAATTTTCTATGTCTAATGCTCCAACAAATCGCAATCCGCCGCCGAGTAATCGCCAACTCCTAATTTTATTGGGTCTATTTATCGGGTTTATTGTGGCTGTTATTTGGCTGTTGAATCTGTTGGTGAATGGTTTAATTGGGATGATTCCGCCAAGTGTGGAGCAAAAATTGGGGGCGGTAATTGTGCCAGTTTATGAGAAACAAGCTAAACCGTCTCCAACTCAAGATACTCTGAACCAATTATTAGATCGTTTGGAACAGGAACTTCCTGCTGAACAGCAAAAAGCGCGGGATTATCAGGTGCTTTATTTGCCCGAGTCTACGGTGAATGCGATCGCGCTACCAGGAGATGCTATTGTTATTTATCAGGGCTTACTGGAACAAGCAGAGTCTGAGAATGAATTGATGATGGTATTAGCCCATGAATTGGGTCATTTTGCTCACCGAGATCACCTGCGGGGTTTGGGACGAGTGTTGGTGGTACGGGTAGCCTTAGCCTATTTTCTCGGAGATGCAGGAGCCTTACAGTCAGCGGCTTCGGGGGCGGTGGAGGCAATTGCGCGATCGCAGTATTCTCAGGAACAGGAACAGGAAGCGGATGCGTTTGGCTTAATGTTATTGTATGACACTTACGGTCATGTCGCCGGAGCTACAGACTTTTTTGAACGAATGAGTGAGAAATCCGGAGCCAATTTTGCCTTCCTGTCAACCCATCCTGCACCCAAAAAACGGGTGAAAGAGTTGGAACGTTTGATTGAAAAGCAAGGGTATGAAATCGGGACGCGATCGCCTTTACCAAAAACCTTGAAATAAACAATAAGCATCTGCCAAGAACTCAAGTTCTTGGCTAAAAGCTTAAGTCCATTAAAATGGACTAATATTATGTCTTATCCAGTCAGCTTTAGCTGACTTGAGCTTTTAGCCGTGGGTTTAAACCCACGGCTCGTCTGATAATCTTAGAACAACGTATCGGGAAAAATTAGGCAAGATAAAAAGAGTAGCCGCTAACAGCAAGACTCTATGAAACCACTCACAGGTCCGCGCACACCCCGATTTCTGAGAATTTTCCGGATCATCAAGCTGATTTTTCGCCCATTGGACTACCTAGTGCAGCGCGGCAAAAATACAAGAGCCGCTTCGTAGATACGATGAAGCAGGGGGAGCAGAGGGAGCTGGGGAAGCTGGGGGAGATATTAGCTGTTCAGTTATTTCTGCTTTCTTGCACTAGATAATTATGCTCAACGGTATGGAGATATGATCAAAATTGGCGGGGATAACACTCCTCCCTTTATCTATGTCAGCAATCCCCAGGCGATTAAAGAG
>NZ_JAVKBY010000042.1:0-8928 GCF_040222985.1 Coleofasciculus sp. F4-SAH-05 | reverse complement strand
ATCGATTGGCGATACTCACGACTTTCGCCTGTGCTAGACTAATTTTAGAGATTAACACATTATTTATTACAATACAAGACTAAGAGAAAATAAAAAGTCGTCCTAAAAGGACGAGGCTTGTATCCCTAGTTCTCGGTCAATAATGGCAAAATCCTTGTAGTGCGAGCATCTTGCTCGCTACCCAGCGTCTGGGAGTAACAGAGTAATACCAAGTTGCGTTCTATCATGTCATTGGAGAGCGAAGCGAAGAATCTGGACAGATGCGCGAGCGTCACTCTGTTTCACTGCGTTCTGCTCAGCATGACAGATTCTACCTTAGACTGCAACTTGGTATAAGGTGGGCAAACTTGGTATAAGGTGGGCAGTGCCCACCCTACATTCGCTGATCCGATTATTTTGACCCTGAGCGAAGCCGAAGGGTTGATCAAAACTCAAAACTTTCTTTCCCTGTCCCCTGATGCACCGTCTTTACCCATTTTAATCGCTTAGGACGCACGGACATACGAGCGGTTGTAGCTGACATGACGAGCATCCAATGCATCATATAAAGAAGACCACGCACTGTTTGCAAGACATTGAGAAATAGAGTGCCGATTGTCAAGGGTTGATCTCGTTGAATCCGACGCAATCCGGTAAACATGGCAATAAACGACAGCGTAAGCGCTAATCCAGTAATCGGACTATACAGAGGTAAACGACTACGAAGCAGCGCCATTAAACAATCCGGTATAGCCGCCGTTGGCAATAAGTACTGAATAATTAAAAATGAGAATAAATCGATAGTTTTGCTCAAACCCAGACGATTACTAGCAATCAGACGCCAGTAGTCTAAATAACGCTGATATCCCCCTTCTGCCCAACGACTCCGCTGATGCCAGAGGGAGAGGGCGCTAATCACACCTTCCTCATCCACCGCCGGGAATTCTAGGAAACGAATATCCCATCGATCCAGGTGCAGACGTATGGTTAAATCCAGGTCATCGGTAATTGTTTGCTCATTCCAGCCGCCACAGCGTTCTAATGCCGCACGACGCACAAATTGACCATTTCCCCGGAGTTCACCAATCCCACCAATGGCAGTTCGTTGGTTTTGGAAATAGCTATCTAGTGCCATTTCTGCCATCTGTCCTTTTGTCCAGAAATTCAGACGCGCATTCGCGATCGCTTTTCGCACTTGTACCGCGCCGACTCTCGACTGGTTAAAGATGGGCAGCACTCGCCGCAGTAGATCTTGAGTCACATGAGCATCGGCATCAAAGACACCAATAACGTCTCCTTTGATCAAGGGTAATACCTGATTCAATGCTCCTGATTTACCGCCTGTGGCGTTGGCATCACGATGAAATACGTTTAACTGATCGTATTCTGCCGCCAATTGATCTAAAAGGATTGGGGTTTTATCCGTACTGTGATCATTAATTACCCAGAGTTCGCAGCGTTCCTTGGGATAATCTAAGTTACACAGCATCCTCACCAAGTTCTGAATCACCGCCTCTTCATTCTTAGCCGCCACCAGTAAGGAGACATACGGAAAATCAGCCGGATTCTCCCCCTGTAGCAGTTTCGGCACTCGTATGGGTCGCGCTACTAATACCCGTATCGCCTGAATCCCCAGGATTGCGGTTAAACCAAAGACTAACCAATACCCCCAGGACAGCAGATGCAGAGTGATCGTCCCGCCCCAAATCAGGGTCAGCGCCAACGCCGCTTTGCGTCGTCGCCCTTCGAGTCCCTGAAAGAAAAAGTCGCTCTCAAAATCATCTTCAGACCACTCAGACAGCAGAGAGCTAAGGGGATCAAGCTCACTGCTATGGTTATTCTCTGTCCAGGAGTTCTCTGGCATACGCTCCTTGATTTCTCCACCCACGCAAATTGTATCTAATTGTATCTTATTTCGTTAATTTTTTTATACTTTGAGGAGAATACTCTAGTATTTTAACGTTTGCTCGTTCTGCATGGCTGAGGATATAGGGTTTGTATGGTGATATCGTTTCTGAGTACAGCAGCATGGGGACTGGGTTCCGTCCTCTGGGTGGAACTAATCCGCGACTTCTATCACGTCTTGTCCCATCATTGGACACCCTTATATCGGTTGCACGTTTGGCACCATCGGGTGTTCAAGCCGGATTTAACCCCGGCTAGTGAGCAAATTTATCGCCAAGCCCATTGGTACAATGATTTACCGGAATCCCTGGTGATGTTGCTGTTTAGCTTGGGGTTGTGGGGAGTCGCCTATATCTGGAGTGAACCCCATTGGGCGGCGTTGGCAGGTGTCCTCTATACGTTAAGCTTTTTAGCAGGTGCGATCGCGCGAGGGAGTGGACTCTCTGGTGCGGATGAATTAACCGACTTAACCCATCGTCCGGGACAATTCTTGACTCCCCCCTCAAACTGGACAGTCAATCGCCCCTATCATTGGCGACATCACTTTGATAACCAAAAGGCGTATTATTGTGGCACATTGACCTTCGTCGATAAACTTATGGGTACGGCGCTATCCCTGAAAGGTAAAACGGTAGCCGTTACTGGGGCGTCTGGCACATTGGGGCGATCGCTATTGTATCAGTTGCACCAGCGCGGGGCTAAAGTTATCGGGTTAACCTCGAAGTCAGACCCAATTATTTTAACCGCAGCGGGTGAACCGTTATCGGTGAAAACGATAACCTGGCAAGTGGGACAAGAATCTGAGATGGCGGCTGAGTTAGAATCAGTTGATATTCTGATCCTCAATCACGGGATTAACGTCCATGGAGAAAGAACCGCTGACGCGATCGCGAAATCTTATGATGTGAATACATTCTCTAGTTGGCGGTTATTAGAATTATTTTTGCAGACCGTTCGCACCAATCAAGATATTGCCCGCAAGGAAGTCTGGATCAATACCTCCGAAGCCGAAGTTAGTCCCGCCGTCAGTCCTCTGTATGAATTAAGCAAACGGGCTTTAGGGGATTTAGTCACATTACGCCGCCTAGACGCGCCTTGTGTAATCCGCAAACTTATTTTAGGACCGTTTAAGAGTAACTTGAATCCCATTGGCGTCATGTCTGCGGATTGGGTGGCAAAACAAATTGTTAACTTAGCGGTGCGAGATGTCCGGAATATTATCGTCACGATTAATCCGCTAACCTTTTTAGCCTTTCCGATTAAAGAGTTCTTTGTCAGTCTATATTTTCGATTTTTTAGTCACAAAGCGTCAGAATCATCAGTTAAATGATGACAATTCTCGTTCTTATTTCCTGTAGTGAAAGACACACCAGTTCAAGGTAGGGGCGACCCGCTTGCATCAATTAAAAACTGTGTCCATTCAATTTTGTCGGGTCGCCCTTTACTCAATTTCCGCTTGTTGTTTTAGCACCCTGACGGGTTGGTGCGTTACGCTATCGCTAACGACGGGTTGGTGCGTTACGCTATCGCTAACGACGGGTTGGTGCGTTACGCTATCGCTAACGCACCCTACGATTTTTATGTCCAGTTACGCTATCGCTAACGCACCCTACGATTTTTATGTCCAGTTACGCTAACGCACCCTACGATTTTTATGTCCAGATTGTAGAGACTTTGCACACAACATTTCTACACTATCTTCATGGAATCTTCACACTAGCCCGAAAATATTGCTCATTTTATGAAGATTCAATGAAGTTAATTGTAAAGGTTTACGATTAATTTACAGCCAAACGATGTTAACTCCGTGAATGACGGGCGGTTGAAACAGGCACTGGGGTTTTGTGCATAAGGCTCTCAGTTCTAGGAAATATAGCAATGTAGGATACAATTCTGTCAGAGAGAAATCCAGTATTTTTACCTAAACCCCAGGTGCGTCCCGTGATTGCCATGGAAAACTCAGCCTACGAGTATCAAGTTGGGGGGTGTCTCCCCATTGACGCTCCCACCTACGTGGTTCGACAAGCTGACAATCAACTCTACGAAGCGCTGAAAGCTGGCGAGTTCTGTTATGTCCTCAACTCCCGCCAGATGGGGAAGTCTAGCTTACGGGTTCGCACGATGCAGCGCCTGAAGCTGGTGGGGATTGCTTGCACGGCGGTTGACTTGAGTGCGATCGGATGCCAAAATATTACCCTGGAACAGTGGTATGCCGGTATTGTCTACACCTTAGCGAGTAGCTTCAATCTCATGGACGCGGGTGAACTAGAAACCTGGTGGTCTACTCGCCAAACCCTCTCCATTGTCCAACGGTTTAGAACGTTTATTGATGAGGTATTACTTCGAGAAATCCCTGATAATTTGGTGATTTTTTTCGATGAAATCGATAGTGTTATCCGCTTAAACTTTCCCGTTGATGACTTCTTCGCCTCAATTAAATCTTGCTATAATCAGCGAGGCAATAATCCTAACTATAGACGCCTCACCTTTGCCCTCCTTGGCGTGGCGACACCTTCAGATTTAATTCAAGATAAATACCGGAGTACCCCCTTCAATATTGGTAAAGCCATTGAACTGTCTGGTTTTCAGCTCCAAGATATTCGACCCTTAGCGGAGGGATTTGTCGGACAAGTTAGTCATCCCGATATAATTCTCCAAGACGTTTTAGCCTGGACAGGAGGTCAACCGTTTCTCACCCAAAAACTGTGTAAGTTAGTCAGTCATTCTATTGAGAAACAAAGACAGTCATCTAAAACTAGGGAAACCTGGCAACCTAATCCGCTCAAGAAAATTTTTCCGAGACTAAATACAGCCAAAGTCTCAGCTTGGATTGAACACCTGATACAAAACCAAGTGATTGAAAACTGGGAAGCATTTGATGAACCAGAACATCTAAGAACGATCCGCAATCGCTTGATTCAAGGTGGACGGGGTAATCCGAAAATGATTGCGCTCTATCAGCAAATTTTACAACGTGGACAAATTGCGGCTAATGACAGTCTCTTACAGATGGAGTTACGATTGACTGGAGTCGTGGTCAAGCAGAATGGCAAATTACGAGTCTATAACCCGATTTACCAGTCTGTTTTTAATCAACAGTGGCTTCAGCAGAACTTTCCTAATCTCCCTCAACCTGTTCCCTCCCTCAAACCCAATAACCAGGCGGATAGTGACCGAGGAGACATCAAATTAAGCCTAGAAGCTGAACTGATTTACAATCACCTGATTGACTGTGTACAACGGGAATCTCCAGAGCAATTAATTGATCGGTTCCGTCAATTGTTCATCCATGGTATAGACTATCCAGAACCGACTATTTTAGCAGCACTCTACAGAATTACAGCATCTAAACAAGCGAATCAAGACTTTAAACATATCCTGTCTCGGTGTTGTTATATCCTAGTGAATCGTTGGCAAATAACACCGAAACAAGATGTCGCGATCGCGAATTTGCTGGGTCTGTTTAAAAGTCAAGTCCAACCTAGCTCTAGTCATTTACGCCAACTCATCCAAACGTTTATTGATTCAGAAGAGTATCGCACCTTAAAACGGATTGGAAAAGTCATTGATGAGGATTCAACCCAAAAAGTAAAGGAAGAAAAAACGGCACAACCCAAACCACAAAAATTAGCTCAGTTAATTAATCAGTATCCCTTCTTATTTTCCTATTACTTATTAAGTCAAGACTGTTCCCAAGAAGCTCAGCAAACGATCCAAAAACTCCAAGCGGAAAAACAGCAACAATTAGAATCCGAGCTTTGGCAGTATGCTATCTATCTCGCTGCCGGAAATCAATCCTGTGATCGCGTTATAAAAAAACCGCTAAAAAATCCTACCCTATTGAATGATGAGGAATTGTATCTGGCATTGCAACAGTTTTGTGGAAAAGCAGAAAATTCTTATACTTACCGTGAATTGGCGCAAAATTTTCTCAATCATACTTGTATGACGCCATCCTATTCCTTATTTAAGGAAGATTTATATCAATACTTAATCACATCGATCGATCCAAGTTATGGACAACACTACTTTTATGGATTGTTGAATAAGCACCTAACAAATACGCTAACTGAGTGTGACCATCATAAAGTAGACACTTCTCTGATTGGAAAAACCTGTAGTCAGTTATTTGATTTACTCGTTGTTGAAAGTCTGGAAAAACCCCAACATTACTGGTTCTGTGATTTAGTTGATAATCTGGGTTCGCTAAAAATGACCGTGTTACTAATGAAAATTGTCCTATTATCTCCCCAAGTCATTCGCCCTGATCTAGAAAAACGTTTAGCCATTTTATTTAGTCATTATGAATCGACACCGATTGAAGAGGTTTTCTACTTAGTTAAATCGATGGAAAATTTAAATGTTGCGTTTATTGTTAATTTTGGTGTCAGAGATTTTTCCTGGCTTAATCAGTATAGAGTATAAATGATGAACTATAAATTTGCTGTTCCCTGACAAATAACTATAACCGTGTGGACTAACACAGCTAAAATTGTGGGATAGATTTGTTTTGTAGTGAGGGAACATTAGCCCTATCCAGCTATGCGTTAGAGCACTCTTCGTGCTTACTACAAACCGGGGCACAACTAAAACCGCTCCCATTTTTGCTAGGTGGGTTTGTGGTGGGCAATACGGGCGTTTATGGCGCTAAACGCCTACTACGAAACCAACTTATTAAATTGGGTGTTAGTAGCGAGCCAGATAATATGATATAACGCAACTTAGCATCACCTGTTCATTCCATTTTCTTGTAGCCAGTTCGATAAGTCTTCTAAACTATTGAACCCTAAAACATCATTTCCTAGACGTTCTACTTGTTCAAACGATAAGTTTTGAATCTGGTTAATAATTTCGGGAGCAATTAAGCCAAACTGCCGATCCAGTAAACGTAATGTCCATCGGATTCCTTCCTCTCGACGCCCTCGCTCTAATCCTCGCTCTAATCCTCGCTCTAATCCTTGCTCCAAGCCTCGTTCTAATCCTTGCTCCAAACCTTTGGCTAATCCATCCTGCTCTGCCTGAATAATAAATCCCCGTTGGTCTTCGAGAAACATTTCTTGTTTACGCAATTTTTCTAATTCCTCTACACTCAAATTCGCTTGATTCGCGATATTCATCGCTTTATCTAGTTCCGGAAGTTGGCTAAATGTGGGTGGAATGACTTCCAAGCTGGGAGCCTCTTTAATAAAGTAAATCCATTTATCTGTTAAACTATCTAATTCATCAAGAGTTTTAGTGAATTTAGGTAATTCCACAAAGATTAACTCGATTTCCGGATCAGGATAATCAAACAACTCCTGGGTTTCCTTTAAGCCAAAGCGTGTCAGGAACCGTTGCGTTTGGTTAAACATGAGAAAATCGGTAATGGTTAAAGCAATGGCGGGTTTTAGGTAAGAGTATCCTTCTCCATATTTGAGTTGATTCGCATAAGTTTTGGTCAGGTTATAAATGACGCGCTTCTCAAAGCACGCCACGTTGAGTACCTGCATTTCAATTAATACGGTTGAGCCATTATCGAGTAAGGCTTTGACATCTAGATAGCTATCTTTGAGATCAACGACATCTCCGGGATTATAAGGGTCAATAATTTCTAAATCCTGAATCACTGGATTGGCATCATAAATCAAGGCATTTAAAAAGCTAATCAAGATATCTTTGCTGTCGTTTGACCCAAATATTTTCTTGAAGGCAAAGTCGGTTTTAGGGCTAATAAATCTCAGAGTCATAATTCTTCAACCATTTAATCCGGGTAAAAATGATTATATCGTTTCCGTTGTACTCAATTGAATTAACAGACGGGGATTATAAACTATGCTGTACTCAGTTGTTTTTCTTTACCACCTAACACCGTTTTGACGCAAAAACATCCGAATTGTTAACAATTTTTAATCACCCAAGACTTTAAGAGTTCATTCACTTGATCGGGAACCTCATCATGGGGACAATGACCCGCTTGGAGATAGTATTCTGTCAGTTGAGGATAATACTGACGGAACTTTGCTCCCCGTTCTTTGGCATTCATCCAGGGATCACTTTCTCCCCACAAGAGTAAGAGGGGACAGCGTAATTGGGAAAGTAGCACATCGATTTTTTCTCCTTGGGGCGATTTGAAGACGGAAGCAAAGACTTTATGGGCTCCGCGATCGCACGAGGGGCGATAGATATCGTCTACCAGTTGGTCGGTAATAGCGCTGTGATCTAAATAGACTTGCTTAAGGGTTCTGCGAATAATCCTCCGTCGCCGCAGGTATTGAAACAGAAGGAAACTCGCCCAAGGTTGCAATAAGAGCGATCGCGTCAGGTTCTTAAACCCCTTTTGCCCTGAATTTGCGGACTCTGGAACCTTCGTCTCGGTAAAAGGACCGGCACTATTGAGCAACACCACCCCCGCAGCCGTATCCGGACGTTGCGCCGCAACACACAGCGCACAATAGCCGCCTAAGGAGTTCCCTGCCAATACTACAGGCTGACCAATTACCTGGGTGATAAAATCATGCAACTGATCGCGCCACAACTCCCCACTATATTGCCAGTCTGGTTTAGCAGATCGTCCAAACCCCAATAAGTCAATTGCCCAAACTTCAAACTCCTGTTGGAGTTCAGCAATATTTTTGCGCCAGTGATCTGTCGATGCACCAAATCCATGGATCAGTAACAGAGGGGGATGATGCGATCGCCTCTCACCTGCTTTGACGTAGTAAATCGACTGTCCTCGCCACTGCCAATAGATGCCAGGAATAGTAGCCGTTGCTGCAACGGGGGTCGCCTGCATGGTTCTCGATAATGTTAAGTAACGTTAACTAATCTTAATATAGCGTAAGCATTAAGGAATGGGGGCGGACGAATCTAACGGGTGTTGAACAGACCCTAACTAATTACAAGTAATCTAGTTAGGGATTCTTGCCCTGCTGTTACCACTGGGAACCGCTGTTCTCGGTGGGTATCAGGAACTTTTGCCTTTATACCCCTCCAAGCCATTTCTGCTAAGGAGATAAGACTAAAAGTCTTATAAACGCACTAAGATTTTTACCCAGTAGATGCGTT
>NZ_JAVKBY010000041.1:0-4622 GCF_040222985.1 Coleofasciculus sp. F4-SAH-05 | reverse complement strand
ATCGATTGGCGATACTCACGACTTTCGCCTGTGCTAGACTAATTTTAGAGATTAACACATTATTTATTACAATACAAGACTAAGAGAAAATAAAAAGTCGTCCTAAAAGGACGAGGCTTGTATCCCTAGTTCTCGGTCAATCCCTTCGGGGAGCTTAGAGAGGTCGGTGAGAATCCGACGGGAAGTCGTTAGTACCGCATGACGGCGTATCTTGCATAGGGAAAGCATAGATATTTTTTAGCGGCAAATAGGAAACAATAGATCAGGAGAAACCATTTTTTCCTAACTGAACCCTGACTCCTCAATAAATGATCCCAGATGTCTGCCAAAGTTATCCTCACAGTCATCACAGGAAGTCTCAAAGGTGAGAACTTTGAATTTTGCGATCGCACGACTTGTATTCTAGGTCGCGCTAAAGATTGCCATCCCCGACTCCCTAATGATCGGTATCACAAGACTATCTCGCGCTATCACTGTTTGCTGGATATCAATCCTCCCGATATCCGTATCCGTGACTTCGGTAGTCTCCATGGCACTTATGTTAATGGTAAGATTATCGGCAAGCGTCACCGATATCAAACGCCAACTGAAGGGGCAAAGATACAGTTTCCAGAGTACGACTTAAAGAATGGCGACGAAATCAAGCTTCGCCATACCCGACTGCGCGTCAAAATTGAAGGGGTAAACCACAGTGACGTGAACTCCTCTGAATCACAAACAATTGGTGTTGATCCCAGTGAGAAACCTATCTTACCCCGTCAAAGTGGGTTAAAAAGCGCTTCAACGACTCTAGGATGTGACTCTTATCTACCTAAGATTCGCGGCTACACAACGCTGAAACGATTAGGTCAAGGGGGATTAGGAACCGTCTATTTAGCCCATCATGACCAAACCGAGGAATTAGTCGCCCTCAAAATCATGCGATCGCACAACAGGCGTCCAAGTGATGCCATCCGGCAATTTTTGCTGGAGGCTGAAAAAACTAAAGCGTTACAACACCCTAATATCGTGAGACTTCGGGAATTGGGCTATGACCATGATTCCTTTTTTTTTACGATGGATTATTGTAACGGTGGCAGTGTTCTGGATTTAATGCAGCAACGCGGCGGTAAATTGTCGGTCAATGAAGCGATGTCGATTACCCTGCAAGTCTTGGATGGATTGGACTATGCCCACACGATCCAGAGTCCTGATATTACCCTCACTCAGAATGGTAACACTCAAGTGCAGGGATTAGTACACCGTGATCTCAAACCGGGCAATATCTTTCTTGCCAATCTAGGATTAGGGCGTCTTGCCAAAGTTGCTGATTATGGATTAGCTAAGGCGTTTGATTTGGCAGGATTGAGTGGGTTGTCTCGCAGTGGTCAATCTGCGGGGAGTCCTGCTTTTATGCCTCGACAACAGGTTCTTGATTTTAAATATGCTCAACCTGATGTTGATATTTGGTCAATAGCGGCGTGTTTGTACTATATGTTAACGGGTAGATTACCTCGCGATTTTGGCAACCACGATCCATTCTGGGTTGTATTACAAACTCAGCCTGTACCGATTCGGGAACGAGATGCTGGAATTCCCAAGGGATTAGCGGAGGTGATTGACTTAGCGCTTACTGATAACCCTCAGATCTATTTTAAGAGTGCTGCTATTTTTAAACGGGCGTTGGAAAGTGAATTATAAGTTATAAGGTAGATGTTTAATTAAGTGGGTTTGGTACAAGTTATGTTTTTTTAACGCTCCAGGTAGCAGAGGGTAACGCTCCAGGTAGCAGAGTAGGTTTGCTGATTGGGTTGAAAGGTTTGTCTGATTTTATGTCCGGTGGAATCAATCAAATTTGGGTGAAGATAAGTTTATGAGTCAGTGGAAATCAGGGCAACCTCTTAAACAGGGTAAATATATTATTGAACAACTTCTGGGCTGTGGCGGTTTTGGTGTCACCTACCGAGCAAAAGAGTCATCATCCGGTAAATTAGTCGCGATCAAAACGCTTAATATTTACCAGCAATTTAAATCTAATTTTAGCCAAATCCAGGAAAAGTTTCTGAATGAGGCACTCTGTTTAGCCCGATGTCACCATCCCCACATTGTTGAAGTTTATCCTCAATTGTTTCAAGAAGATGGTGTATGGTGCATGGTGATGGACTATGTTGAGGGGCAAGATTTAGCCTCCTATCGTCAGAGTCGAGGGCAGTTATTAGAAGATGAAGCTTTAGAGATAATTAAGCAGGTGGGAGAAGCTCTGGTTTATGTGCATCAGCAAGGTTTTTTACATCGAGATATTAAACCTAAAAATATTTTGCTGCAGCGGGATAGTTTATCAGTGGTTTTGATTGATTTTGGTTTAGCCCGTGAGTTTATTCCCGGTGAGGAACAAAGTCTGACGAATTGGGGAACTGAATGTTTTGCGCCGATTGAACAGTATGAACGACGGGGGAATTTTGGCGCGTATACGGATGTTTATGCTTTGGCGGCTACTCTCTATTTTGTTCTCACGGGAGAGTTGCCTTATTCGGCGACAATTCGCCAACGAGGAAATATTCCCTTAGTTCCGCCCAAACATCATAATCATAAAATTAGCGATCGCGTCAACAATGCGATTCTTAAAGGGATGGAAGTTGAACCGCAAAATCGTCCGCAAACGGTTCAGGAATGGCTGATGCTGTTATCATCTCCTCAATTATCGGTGTTTCATTTTGAGGTGATTACTGTCGATACGAAAGGAGAAATTATTAATCGCTGTCACCAGGATGCCCACTATTTTGTTGAAGTGTTAGATGATGAGATTAGTCTAGAAATGATTGCCATTCCAGGGGGTGAATTACTGATGGGGTCTCCACAGCCGGAAGAAGGGCGTCGAGATACGGAAAATCCACAACATCTCGTTAAGTTATCATCATTTTATATGGGTAAATACCCAATCACTCAAGCCCAATGGCAACTGGCTACCACTTTACCTGAAGTGAATCAAGCGCTCAATCCTAATCCATCCAGTTTGAAAGGAAAAAATCGACCAGTTGAACAAATTTCTTGGAATGATGCAGTAGAATTCTGTGCCAGACTTTCCCAGAAAACGGGACGGATGTATCGTTTACCCAGTGAAGCAGAATGGGAATATGCTTGTCGGGCTGGCACAACAACACCTTTTTATTGTGGTGAAACGATTACCCCAGAATTAGCAAATTTTAACGGCAGTTTCACCTATGCGGCTGCGCCAAAAAGTATTTATCACCGCCAATCAACGGATGTGGGTAGTTTTCCACCCAATGCATTTGGGTTATACGATATGCATGGTAATGTTTGGGAATGGTGCGCTGACCTGTGGCACAGTAATTATAAAGGTGCGCCCTTAGATGGTAGACCATGGAATGGTGCGGAGAATAATCAATTTAGTTTTATGTCGCGCTTTCGGGTTTTACGCGGTGGTTCTTGGGTTAGTCGCCCTAAACAATGCCGTTGTGCCTCTCGTCTGAATGGGAATCTCGATGATTGGTCTTTGTTTAATTTCGGCTTGCGGGTTGTGTGTTAACACTAAGTAGGTTGGTGGAAATAAACTTAACTAGATTAAATTTTGTAAAAGATATTGTCGGGTGGGCAAATTACGTTCATTTAACAATTTCACCAAAAATTATATCCAGAAAACCAACCCTACTCGCTACTAACTCGCTCAAACCCTTACAAAGGACGAATGACAAATGACGAATGACGAACTTATTAACAAATAGGACGCTGACCGAGGGGAACGGCATGAACATATTCGCTACCTGAGGCGGGCCACCCCCGGCGGTAAGAGGCTTCTTCTGGCTTTCCCCAACCAAGCTGAAGGATGATTTCCAGCATCTGGGAGTTCCCATAATGTAAAAGGTTAACCCATTCGGTTCGCGATGCGATCGCGTCCACATCTTCAGCCTGAATTTGGCGATAGTCTTTGCCGAGACGGATACTCAGGTAGAAGTCCATACCCGGAGTTACCTGTTGCCAAAATGCCAAGATTGAAGGTTTAGCTGCTTTGATTATCTCTACGTCACGAGTTAACGCCACTAACTGATCATCAACCGTCGGATAGCGTAATGTTTTTCTATTGAGGGTTACCTGTCGCCACACAATACCTGAAACCTGATGTTGTCGTTGATAGTGGTGAACCGCCGCTTTAAAATCTCGATAGGCACTAAATTTTTGAATCCCTTCAGATTTGAGGAATCGGTCAATCACTGGATTGCCCGATGCAGAAGCGGCTAGATTCAGACGCTGACCATTCATACAGGCGCGGCGTTCCTCTGCCAAAATTTGGATCAGTTCCTCGGTGCTGTAGACCCGTGACATCAGATGTGCGATCGTAATTCCGTATTAATCTCGTTAATCGGTCGCCGTTTTAACTCAATGGATTCAGAACGGGGGAGTAAGTCAAAAACCTTCCGAAAGACATCATCGACTTTTTCATAGCTGACTTGTCCCGTTTCATTCAACCTAACCTCACCCTCTTAGTCAATGAGAACGGTTTGGGGGACTAAGCCTTCATAATAATAACCCGGTTCCATGGAGTCATCACTCGGTTTGTCGTACAGAGTATCCGCACTAACTGGAATAAAACTCGCCGCCCGTCCATAAGGCGCTTGTAACTGGGA
>NZ_JAVKBY010000032.1:0-10358 GCF_040222985.1 Coleofasciculus sp. F4-SAH-05 | reverse complement strand
AGATTTGGGGAAGGGGTTTGGAACGAACCTCTTTAGACGTGGAGTCGCCTAGCTCTACTGATTGCTCCAAGCATGAAGCAGCCATCGACGAAGAAACGTCAGAAACGACGACTTCAACGAAGTAAGTCGTCGTAGTTCATTATGTCCGACTTTCCAGGGTAGTAGCGGTAGTTATGAGTACCAGACGACACATTTCAAGAAAAGCTTCCTTGAACTCCATTTTTACTCCTCCTACCCATCCGTTGAAAACCCGTGGATTCGGTAACAACATCCAAGCCAGAAGTGCAGAGTTACCTCAAACCAATCTGTTGCAGACACGTCCGTTTGGTTCGCCGGCTGGGGTACAGCAACAGCAGCAGGATACCGGCTCTCTTGCCGAACAACTAGAGAAAGCCTCTCGTTTTGGCTATCACGGACTCGACATCCCAGTCAAGGCGTCAGGAACATCACCTCCACCCCTACCAGGTTCTCCAGTTTTCAACCGTTTGCAGATGCTCAAAGAAGAAAGCGTGCAGCGTTCCTTAACATCAGAGGTGGATTCATTGAGAAGCCAAGGCGGTCAAATTAACCCCCAAGACTTGCAAAATTTACTGAGTAAACTGCCTCAAATTGGTCAGAGTCGGGACGAGTTAGCTACGTTTGCGGCTAGTCGTGTTGGCAAAAATCCGAATCAAGTTAACCTGAAAAACATTAAAGAACTCAAACAGGAAGGGGCGACGGGTGTTTCAGGTGCGCCTGTCTTTTTTCTGTTCGATGACCAAGGTCAGTCTATCGCCACAGTCAAGCTTTTTCCCAATCTTGATGAATTTGCCCGGGAATTATCCGCTTTGAAACGGTTTGAGCAGGAAGGGTTTGAAGTGATTAAATCTCCCCAGAATTTGGGTGTAGCACAGGCGGGAGAATTGGGCGTTTTGGTGAGTTCGGTTGCGCCCGGAGCGGCAATTGATGATTACTTGCAACGTCTAGGAACTGCTACTGGAGAGAATCGCAGCACAGAGATGGAACGGACAACGCAAGCGGTAAAGGGTAATGCACGGGCATTGAGTGAACTGCATTCGGTGCGTGGGGGACAAGTTCCTGAAAGGTTTTTGGAGCGACATATTAATGCGGTAAAGGATATTGAAGGGAAGCTTGCGACAATCGTTCGTGAGGGCAATTTGTTAAATTTAGATGAATCCTGGCTTCACGAAAAAATTGATCAAGTCGTTAATGATGCGATCGCGAATCCTGGACAAGCGTCTTTAGTTCACGGTGACGCGCATCCGGGGAATTTCTTTTGGGATCAGCCAAGTGAGCAACTGACGGCGATTGATACACCCACAATGCACTATTCAATGGGGGAGGGGGGAGAACCGATTGGTGCGCCAGCACGAGACTATGGCAATTTTTATCAGAAGTTAGCTCATTTTGGGGTTAATTATGGAGTATCTTTAGCGGAAGTTGAGCAGTTACAGCAGGCTTTTGCTGATGAATACCAGGGGGAAATGCCAGAAGCGGCGGTGAAATTTTTCCGGGTTCGTGCTGGGTTGGGTGAGTTAATGAAAGCGATCGCGACGGATGATCAACGAGTTATCTATAACAATCTGCAACTTATCGTAAAACTACTTGAGGACTAATGGATATCGCTTTTTCAGTACCTTTACCGTTTCGTAAGGTCAAAAGTTTAGTAGCCAGTAATAATCGGGTTTTGGTATCCGATTCTAATCAGATGGTGGCGATTACGGCTGAGGGGCAAATGGTTTGGCATCTAAAATTTGAACGTCCCATCGGTAAAATGGTGGTTGCGCCTTCTGGGGACATTGTTGGTATCTGTGATGGGGGAAAGCAGTTAACGGTGCGATCGCCTGATACAGGAGAGCTAAAATTGTCGATTCCCGTCAATAGCTGTGTGTATGCTATCCCGGCGGTCACAAAAAGCCACTTAATCTGCCACGGTTGGGATAATCAGTTAAATGTATTTTCTCAAACCGGTGAGCTTTGTTGGTCGGCTCCAACGGATAAAAATGCGATCTGGATGCAACCTGTTGTTGTTGAGGATTGGGTGTTTACCAGTAGTCAGGGTGTGATAGCTTATGCCCTTGATGATGGATCTAAGCTGGGGTTATGGAGTGAGTTATCCCCTGCAGAGGAAATTTTAACCATAAGGAGGGCTGACGCGAAAAGAATTGTGGTTGGCTACGGTATTAATCAGCTATTTCTTCTTAACAAAGATCATCGTACTGTTTGCCCGTGGATTCTGCCTTCTGGATACCGTATTTTTATGGACTCGTTGATGGTTTCTGAGTCTTTAGATCGTGAACTCACGCTAATTGCTACAGCCGCAGTGGAGGGAAAAAAAGCGGTTGTTTCAGTAAGGGAGTCAGGGAAGGTATTATGGCAATACCCGATATCAAAAATTCCGGTGGCAATTTCTGTGGGAACCGAAGGACAAGTTTACATCGCCCAAAGTCCAACGCTGGATGAGTGGGATAAGTACAAAGACTTTTGTGAGTTTTCTTGCTTTGTGTTGGGGCTTTCAGCGACGGGTGAGGAGTTATGGAAGTGGGAAGCACCGGCGCCGATTACGTCTGGGTTGGCGGTGGCTGATAATGGGGTTTACGGGGTTTGTGATGGGAATCTGGTGTGTATTTCGTCAGTTGAAGAGTACCCTGGTTAATTGTGCGATCGCGCTTAGAGTTAGAGTACGCTGACAATGGTTCCAGGGATAGGGGAGCAGGGGAAGCCATGTAGAGACGTGCCATGGCGCGTCTGGAAGCCATGTAGAGACGTGCCATGGCGCGTCTGGAAGCCATGTAGAGACGTGCCATGGCGCGTCTGATACCCAATTTAAATGCATAACAGCTTATGGATCTTATCGTGTGCGATCGCGTCCTACTCAGCCTCTCTCTTGGGGATTATTTAGACGGATTGAGGGGCAATTTTTGCAGCATACCACATAAGAGACTCGACTGTTCACTGGTTAAAACAATCGTACCATCGGGTAGTATGGCTCCGCCTAAATCAGCACCACTCAAATCGGCACCACTCAAATCAGCACCACTTAAATCCGCGCCTCTCAAGTTTGCCCCTCGCAGGTTAGCACACCGTAAATTTGCCCAAAGCAAATCCGCTCGGCGTAAATTCGCCCCACATAAGTTGGCTCTAGTGAAGTTTGCCCGTGTCAACGTGGCTTTTTCTAAGACAATCCCCTCCAAGTTTGCCTGACTCAAGTCAATTCTTTGGAGATCTACGCCGTTTAACTCCAGGTTACTGAGGTTAAATCCCCGATAATCCCGTTCTCCCGCCCCATACTCCTCTAGCAGGCGATCAGGTGCCATTCTTATTCGTTCTAGTTTCTTAAACAACTCTTGCTTTCTAGCTGACGCTGATGATTGGTTTGGGTTAAGGATATTTCGATCAGAGGATTGCATAGCCGTTTTTACCTGATAAATTCAATATAGTTAATCTTCAGGTATTTGGCTGAAGGATTAATTGAGACAAGCCCTAATGTCCGGTGAATTTAATCTGATGAAGAGGTAACTCAACCCACCATCCGGCGTGACTCTAATGAGTTATTCTTTGTGATCTACGTCTCTATTCTTGAACTAAACGCTATTATAACAAACGTCCGCAGCCTCTAAAGGAGAGAGGAGAATGTTTATGACTTAGGGAACAGGGAAGGGTTCTGTCAATAGCTATTAACCCCTTACAAAGGACAAAGGACAAAGGACAAAGGACATAAGACATAAGACGATCAGCAAAAGCGCTGATAAACCGTCACTAATCCATTAGCATCTCCAACATTACCGGGAAATAGTACCACAGGCAAATCGGGAAACTGAGGATGATCCCCTGGAGTTCGCACGACAGAACACCCCGGAATAATTTGACCCAGTAACCGGGCTGATTGTAAGTCTAATCCTGTACTTAAGACATCATTGGAGGTAATCCCGCCCTTACTAATTAAAAATCCAATATCTTTAGGTAACTCTCGGACAATATCCATTAATAAGGCTGAAACTGCTGCGCCAAAGTTTAACCGAGTTTGCACGTCTTTAAAGACCAATTCCTCACGACTGGTATAAATGACGGCTGTTTTATTCGAGTTGTAAATCTCGTCAACGGTGGCGACAACTTTGGCTAACAGTGAATCCCGTTGGGATGCTGACTCTTCAAGTAAATGACTAACATCCACCTCAACGCCGACAATATCAGAGAGTTTCAGGAGTTGTTCAAGCTGTTGGGTGGTCTTTTTAACATGAGAACCCACCAACACGACTCCCGATTTCCCTCCTCTGACATACTGTGCCATATTCTCTGGCGGGACGGGTTGAGCGCCCAGACTCGCCAGAGAGGTTAAAATACTGGCAGCCGAGCGAAATAGGAACCGTTTCCCTTGAGCAGCGGCGCTGAGGACATCAGCCGCAAATTGGTCTAAATCGGCTTGAGTTTCCCCATCAACCACACCACATTGATTCCCACTCAAACTCAGGAGGCGTTCTAAACTTCCTGAACGAATATCGGAGAGGACAAATCGCTCAACGTTTTCGGCTTTAATCCTTCCGTTGGTTTTTTCTTCCACGTAATCAGGTAAATAGCTGTGGCGATAACCAAATACCGAATCACGGGCAAATTCAGTTTCATGGACGGGTGTAGGGACACCATCCACCATTAGATAATGAACACTATCGCGGGTGACTCGTCCGCCTTCAAAAAAAGCAGGGACTAAGAAATGAGCATCGAATGGTCCCACTTCTTGGGCAATCACATCGGTTTCTACAGGATAATGTCCGCGTAGGGTGGAATCAGAGCGACTGACGACGAGAAAATCGTCGATTCCTTCAGTTTCTATGGCAATTTTCAGATTATGGCAAACTTCACAGGTGACTTTGGCAGCTTCCTCTGGTGTTAACGCCCGTGTATTCGTCAGGACAAAGAAAATCGGCGAAGCATCGGCTAGTCCTAACCGTAGTGTTTGCACATCCCAGCGCGTCAGCAGCAAGCAACTGTGAACGGTTTGGGAACCGGTGGGGTCATCATCCAAAACGATAATTTTGGGTTTGCTAATCATTACTTGATGTCCTGCGATCGGCAAGGTTGACACTCCCCGCCCTATAAGTGCAAGGATTCTTTGTTCAACGACTCAACTTGCCTTGACAGGATTTCTCCAATCAAAGTAGAGGTCGAATCTCCCAAAGCGTTCGGATGTAAAATCCAAGTTCCGACGTGACCCGCCGTACTTAAGGCTAACTTCAGAATATTGATAGCAGCATTCCAGTCGCGGTCTAAAACACATCCACATCGACAAACATGAGTTCTAGTGGACAGAGACTTCTTGACTGTTGCGCCACAATCAGAACATTGTTGGGAAGTATAGGCAGGATTAACTGCGATGGTTATTTTACCAAATTTAACCCCAAAATATTCCAGCCATTTTCTGAACTGATACCAACCTGCATCATTAATCGATTTGGCTAAACAGTGATTCTTGACCAAATTTTTAATCCTCAAATCTTCATAGGCAACCAAATCGTTAGATTGGATTACGCAACGTGCCACTCTCTTGGCATGTTCTTCACGCCGCCTACTTATATTGAGGTGAAATCGCCCTAATCGATTAATGGCTTTCCTTCTGTTGGCAGAGCCAATCTCAGTGCGCGAAACTCGTCTTTGAAGGAATCTTAGACGCTTCTCGCCTTCCCGGTAAAATCGGGGATTGGGTTCTTGATAACCATTGCTATCGGTATAGAACTCTTTTAGTCCTACATCCAAACCAATAGCTTTCCCTGTCGGCTGACTCTCTACTTTGTTCTCGGCATTGACCAAGAATTGAACGTAATAGCCATCAGCGCGACGGACTAACCGCACCCGCTTTATCTGAGCGAGTTGATAGAAGTTTAAGTCCCACGTTCCTTTGAGCTTGAGCTTGCCAATTCCTTTTTTATCCGTGAAGGTTATTTGTTTTCGAGTCTCAGAAAGTTTCCATCCGCTAGTTTTGTATTCAACTGAACGGCAGTTTTTCTTAAACCGTGGATAGCCTTTTTTGCCAGGAATCGGCTTTTTGCAATTACTATAAAATCGAGCAATTGATGAATAAGCCCTTTCTACAGCCGTTTGACAAGCATGAGAATTCAAGTCCTTGACCAAGGAAAAATCCGCCCTAAGCGACGTGTTATAACGATACAGATCCTTTTGTCCTACGTTTTGGTTATCCATCCAGTAACGGATACATTTATTGCGGACAAATTGAGCGGTTTGAATCGCTTCATCAATCGCTGAGTATTGAGTTGTCTGTCCTTTAGCCTTGAACTCGAAGACTAGCATCTAACGTGGAACAACTCGACATCAACATGGTAACACAAAAAAAGTCGTCCTGGAAGGACGAGGCTTGAGACCCAAATTTTCGGTCAATTTATCCCTGCAATTCAGGGTAACATCAGGGTGACAACAATAGTAGGGGCTTGGTGCCCAAGCCCCCTATTTATAGCGCTACGCGAAGCGGGAATAGGCAATAGGCTTTCTTGCAATAGTGAAGACAAAAACTTACCTGACAAGGGATTGAGCGATTTGATTTTTTCTTGATATGTCCTAACCTTAGTGCGTAGTGCTATACCAAGTCCCTACGGTTCTTTTCCCATCAGCCAATAGGTTGTCATTTCCCCTCTACCTTTAACCGCGATCGCACCTCGTTCCTGAAACTGGAATTTGTCGCGTAATCGCTGGTATGTCGTCTCTGTGACTTGTATTTTTCCCGGTTCTCCCGACGATTCCATGCGGGAGGCGACATTCACCGCATCTCCCCACAAGTCATAGATAAACTTTCTAATCCCAATCACTCCCGCCACCACCGATCCGGTATTAATTCCAATGCGAATTTGCAACGACTCACTGTGTTCGGCTTGAAACTGAGTAATCGCCTGCTGCATATCCAACGCCATCTGCGCGATCGCTTCTGCATGATCTCCCCTCGGCTGTGGTAATCCCCCAACCACCATATACGCATCACCAATGGTTTTAATTTTCTCCAAACCATGGCGTTCTGCCAACTGGTCAAATTTGGAAAACATTTTATTGAGTAAATTCACTAATTCAATCGGTTTTAACCGCGCCGATAGCGGCGTAAACCCGACAATATCCGCAAACAGAATCGTCACATCATCAAAATTCTCCGCAATCGCCGATTGGTCTTGTTTCAGCCGTTCCGCAATCAGTTCGGGCAAAATATTCAATAATAATTGTTCCGACTTTTCTTGTTCTAAACGCAATGCCACCTCTGCCTGTTTGCGATCGGTAATATCACGCGCCACCCAAATCAACGAATCATCGGAAAGCGGTGACAAGTTAGCCGCAAACCAAACATCCTCTCCTGCCAGATTGATGCAATACTCGATATTCACCGTAGCTTGAGTTAACAAAGCCTCTCGAATACTATTGAGAATAAAATCTACCTGACTGGAATCGAAATATTCCAACAGCGTTGTTCCCAATATGTTCCCCGGAGATTTACACCATTTTCCTTTATTAGTAGGTGCTACCTTCAGACAACGACCCGACGCATCCACCACCAGAACCATATCTGTCATCGCGGCAAAGAGTGCCTTCATTTCCGCCTCTGCTTTCTTCTGCTGCATGACTGGACCCAACTGTGCCGATACGACAGACACTAACTCAATCCAATTTTCATCATTTTGGTGCTCTTCTGCCATGAAAAATAGCAACACCGCTAAAACTGGCGCCGAGGTTTGTGGTGTTGCTGGGGCAACAATGGGGACAGCAAAGGCTGATTTCAACCCACAGTCGGTTGCCAATTTGAGTCGTAAGAAAACATCATCAGTTTCGGTGGCAATATCACTAATCCATTCCGGCTCACCGTGACACCAAACCCGTCCCGGTATTTCTTCTTCGGGTAAAAATGTCAGGGCTTCACTATACTCTCGGAATTGTTCCAGGGCGGTGGCGACATCGGGATCAAGTTCGGTCTGTTTGTAATACCAACGATGGCTACATTCTAATGCCATGCCATCCGTCGCCGGAATCCAGACTTCGCCATAAATCCAGCCCGTAGTTTGACATACTTGATGCAGGGCAATTTCTAAGGCGGCTTGAAAATCAGGGGCGGCATTAATCGCTTGGCTAATCGTTAGCAGTAACTCAACTCGTTGTTCAGCCTGTTTGCGTTCTGTGATATCATTAATTACCGCCAGTATGCATTCTTCTTCCCCAATTGTAATCAATTCTGCGGATAACAATCCCGTTCTCACTTGACCCGATTTGGTATAAAAATGAAACTCTTTATCTCGAATAGCGCCTGTCTTTATTAATAGGCTACGGATTCGGGTTCGTTCTTGGGATTCAACCCAAAAATTTAGTTCAATGGATGTATGAGCAATCACATCTTCTAGGTTATATCCGGTAATCTTGAGAAAGCTTTCATTGACCTCAATAAAGGTTCCCTCAGCCAGAGTGGTAATCGTAATTGGGTTCGGGGATGAGCGAAAAGCCAGAGCAAATTTTTCTTCAGACAGGCGTAAGGCGGCGGTGCGTTGCTCAACTCGTGACTCTAACTCGGCTTGATTTTTTTCTATGGCGGTAAAGAAGGAGTATAATTGTTGACTCATTTGATTAAAGGATTGAGCTAAAATTTCGAGTTCATGCACCCGAACCGGAATTTTGCTATTGACTTTTACCTGTTGGTCAAATTTTCCCTGGGCAATTTTTGCCGCCGCTAGGCTTAACTGGGTAATCGGCTGGGTAATCCGTCTGGCGGTGAAGATTCCTAACCCAGTTGCCACAACAAACGCCGCGAAGCATAAGCTAATTGTGGTGCGGGTATGGTCATGGATTTGTGCCATGAAATCCGCTTCCGGTATCGCCACCACAATCAGCCAATCTAAGCCGTGATTATCCTGGAAAGGGGTGACTTGTAAATAATAGCGATCGCGGTTTAGGTTAAAGGATAGCTGTTGGCTCTGGTTAATCGGGTTTAAGGTATCAACGTTTTGGTTTAAATACTGCGCGGTTAATTGAATTAAGGGATCACGGCTATGGGTGGCAAATAGGCGCTGGGTTTTATCCCCATCGCGAATAAATCGCTGTTCTGATGTGGAACTAGCAACCAGTAACCCGGAGCGTTCAATAATAAATGCTTGTCCCGTTTGACCAATTCTTAAGGTTCTTAAGGTGTTGAGAAATTTACTAATCTCCGATAGTAAAATATCGGTACCAACCACGCCTAATAATTTATTCTTGTCGTCGTATACCGGTTCAGCTAGGGTAATCCCTAACCGAGAATGGCTAAACATGACATAAATAGGACTCCAAACCGTTTTACCTTTAAAAACAGCCTCTTGATACCAGGGGCGGATACGAGGGTCATAATTAGTGCGACTATCTAGCAGTTGCTTACGATTTCCTTGGCTGTCGGTTGTGTAGGTATGAAAGTTATGGTTAGTTGATTTATCGGCAACTTTCAACACTAAGCGGCTATCCTGGGTATAGCCTGCCCCAATATACTCTCCTTGCTCGCTGCCGAACTGAATGGTATTAATAGAGTCGGTAATCTGTACGAGTTGCCACAGATAGCGCTCACTGGGCTGATCCTGAGGGAGTACCTGACGCCGACGCACGGCATTGACGAGAACATGGTTGACCAGATGAGGTGTTTCCAGGTAACTATCGACATGTTGTACGATGCGATCGCTAACCTCCGTCTGTAACTGTGTCACCAGATTGTCAACCGCCTGCTGTCCATTGCGAAAGGAGAGATATCCAGTCAACCCTACCGCCGCAAAGATCTGGAGCAGAAAGGGAACCACCAGAACCACGCGCAATGGCATCTTTTGACTGCATTTAGCGCCTTTGACAAGCTGACGGGTAAAGGTTGGCAGTAACATGGGGCAAGGCTCACCTACATGGATAACACGCTTATTGACTCGTCGATTTGATTAATCAGGTTTTCTGGCGTTGCATCATCAAAGCGAAAAGCTACTTCCTTTTTTACCAAAAACTTAAGTATCCCTAAAGTGGATAAATCTCTGTCTTCCTAGACAAATGCCAAGTCGGGACTCCTGGATTGATTTTTCCTAAGGAATCCCATAGTATAGCAACCGCCATGGCTATTAGGACACATCATTTATGTAGAGACTAGGCATGCTTAGTCTCTACAATGGTGCCGAACGTCCTAATCGATGTGTCTATTGCTATATCTCTAATGGGTTGCGATGAAAATAATTCTTCCTTTGACTTCTCCCCCGGTTAAAACGCGGGGGATTCTAAGAGGATACTACGGGACGGGCTTCAGCCGCGTCATGAAAGTTTTGTCTTCTTAGAGTTCCAGAGAAAAACTCTGGATGGCGCAGTCAAAAACGCCCTACAGACCT
>NZ_JAVKBY010000031.1:0-2205 GCF_040222985.1 Coleofasciculus sp. F4-SAH-05 | reverse complement strand
TAGATGACAGAGCAACAAACTGGCGTCGTATTTGTAGGTGTCTTGACTCAAAAAACGGAGTACAAAAGTACTTAGACTGGTCAACTAGGGCTTTCTTTCAAGCCCCCACTGTACCCGTAGGGTCAGTGGTGGGTTGTTGACTGCACTTCTTCCTTGACAATTCTCAAGATGTCATCATTGATATGGCGGGGGGTCTTCATATAAAGTTTATCTTTTTCGGCTTGCAACACTCTCTCTATAATCCGACGTACCTCTGGCGACGCACTGGTAATCGGTTCTTGTACGTCAAACAGCGCCGCATTTGGATTATAGAGGGAGCGCTTTTCCGATAAAATTCTGGAGATTGCTTGAGTGGCTATGTCCGGATATTTAAAAGTCATCACATCAGGGGTTGACGAAAACTGAAATTACGATTATATTTACTTTTTCTTTGTATTTCTTCATAAAACCTTAACTTTATGTGTTGTATTTACTCCCAAAGTAGAATAATGTAATGTATACTTAATTTAAGCAGGGTGTTTGTTCGTGAATAATTATGCATTTAGTTAAACGATCGCCGTTTCGTCTGCTTTTAAGGAGTAACATTAAAAGCTGACTTGAGAAAGTTGCTCATAGTCTGTGACTTGTACGGAACACGGATACATGATTTCCGTTAAGACTAGGTGATTCTTATTGTTCATCACCCTTGTACCTTGTTTTGATGTCACTCTCTACTATAACAACCTAAGACCTAATGGTGGGTAGGCTGGGTTAGTTATAACTCCATAAAGATTTATCGCAATCCTCTGCAGACAGACCTATTGAGCTACAGACAATCCCCTGATTTTGCCGAGAGTCTATGCCACACCCTCATTGTCCAAATTAGTAATAACTGTCAATACCTATCATGAAAAAACCAATCGTAGCTTTAGGATTTACTGTCTTTTCCTTCATGTTGCCCGCAGAGGCTTTAGCGGCTACATTTAGCAAAATGTACGTCTTTGGTGATAGTCTCTCTGATCCCGGTAACATTTACAATGCCACAACTGCCGTTAATAGTATACCGATGCCTCCGGGGATTGACGTACTACCCGTTGAACCTACTGTTCCTCCCTACGATGAGGACGGACGTTTTTCTAATGATATAGTCTGGAGCGATTACTTGGCAGAGGATTTGGGAATAGACCTCATACCCTCTACGGAATTATCCGTATTTCTGCCCAGTTCTGATATCCTTTCCCCTATCACATTCGTTAACGGTCAACCTCAAGTTAGTCCTTTCTTTAATGGTGCGACGGCGACCAACAGCGTGAACTTTGCCTTCGGTGCGGCTCAAACAGGAACTCAAGGGGTGGGTGAGTTTGGTGAACTGATACCGGGAATGTTGACTCAGGTTGAGTGGTTTAAAGATGATCTAGCTGTAGCAGGTCAACAAGCAGATGAAGAGGCACTCTATATTATCTGGGGGGGTCCTAATGATTACCAGCTTGTACCCGACCCTGACCCGATGGAAACAGTAGGGAATTTAGCCGCAGGGATACAAACACTCTATGATTTAGGAGCGCGTAATTTCCTTGTCCCGAACTTGCCAGATTTGGGTAAAACCCCTCGCGCACTTAGCATGGGTGATCATATATCCATGAGTCTTACCACATTATCTCAAATCCATAACACCCTATTAAACAGAAGTCTTGGTGATTTGAGCCAATTGAATAACATCAATATCGTAGAGTTTGATACTTTTTCGATGTTGAATAAAACCATCGCCAATCCCGAAGTCAAGGGTTTCACCAATGTTACCAACTCTTGCATCGAACCCCTAAAAGATGACGGTAAATTAGATAGAACACAAGCTTTTGAAGTCTGTGATCACCCAGACGAGTATTTGTTCTGGGATGGTATTCACCCAACCACTGTCGCCCATGAACAACTCGCTGATGAGGCACTCTTAGCGCTGGAGTCAGAACCGCAGTCGGTTCCTGAACCGGTTTCGTCCGCTGCATTGGGATTTTTGGGACTCGGTTGGTTAATCGACAAGAAATTCAAGAAATCTCAGGCTAACTGTTCGACAAAAGAGGAGAGCAATTGACTTCTCCCCCGGTTAAAACGCGGGGGATTCTAAGAGGATACTACGGGACGGGCTTCAGCCGCGTCATGAAAGTTTTGTCTTCTTAGAGTTCCAGAGAAAAACTCTGGATGGCGCAGTCAAAAACGCCCTACAGACCT
>NZ_JAVKBY010000022.1:0-9603 GCF_040222985.1 Coleofasciculus sp. F4-SAH-05 | reverse complement strand
TATTGAGCCTAATTTAGATAACTCCAGAGGGCTTGTCTCCCTAAGCGTTTAGAGATTAATCTCTATGTTTCGGTCTGCCCGACCGTACATTGTTTTTGTCTTATGACTAATGCATTGCAGCACTTTTCTGGTATCGGCACTGTTGCAACAAATCACGCAGCCATGACAGAGATAATCCCCAGTTACCGCGATTTGGGTTAATATCGCTGGTGGCTAAGAAACTGGTTGGTCTATCTTGGTGTTTGCAGAGTCCATAGCCAGAGAAATACAGCAGAACCGTATCGGGAATTGTGTTTCCTTCTGGTAACAAGAGTTGGACTAATGCGGCTTCAAGTTGAGTCAGGGTAACTCGAATCGGGGTGGTTACATCGACAGGTGTGTTGAAAGTGAAAGCCGGAAGCCGCCTGACTTCGACATTACCGCGATCAATCAGGAGTTGCGCGATCGCATCAGCATCTTTTGCTGGTGATGTCAAGTTTTTCAGATGCTGAGTATCGTAAGTATTAATCCCAACGATCAAAGCCTGTCGATTCATAAGAAGTCGTCAATCCCTGTCAGCAGCATCCCGTTTTCCGGGCGTATTTAACTGATTCAGAGATTTTGTTCCTAGTCAGGACAATTAGGAGAATTACTTAGAAGATCAGAAGTTCTGTTGAATAGGAATAAAATTGACCCTATAGGTAGGCACATTTTCCCATTATGAAATAATAATCTCAGAAAACCACCACATTTGTCAATAGTTCAAAAAAAAAATATTTTCCCAAAACCCGCTTTTAAGGAGTTAGTCTTATACCCAGAAACTTTAGATCGATATTATAAAGACCTGTGTTACTATTTCAAGACTTTCATCCCCTAGTTGCGATCGCAACCACTCCTACCGCCGCCCAAACCCTACAGCCTCTGTGCCAGACAGCCGGGGCAAGGTTGTGGCTGCCTGAGTCTCTTCATCCCTCTGAACAGAATAATGTTCCCACAGTATCGTTCTATCAGGGTTCTCTTAAATCCCATATCGCCTCCCTTTGGCAAAATCATCGCGCTTTTATTTTTGGATTAGCAACGGGGGCGGTAGTGCGCCTTATTGCCCCACTTTTACAGGATAAATCCTCTGATCCAGCGGTTATCGTTATCGATGAAACTGGGCAGTTTGTGATTAGTTTATGCAGTGGACATCAAGGGAAAGCCGATCAATTGACAAGGATGATTGCCTTGCAACTAGGGGCGACTCCTATTTTAACTGGGGGTTCTACAGGATTAAATTTACCTGCTGTCGATATGGTAGGCATTCCCTTCGGTTGGCAACGGGGTGAGGGAGATTGGACGGGTGTCAGCGCCGCTGTAGCTAAAAGTGAACGGGTTGAGGTAATCCAAGAGGTGGGTTCTAGGTTGTGGCAAAATCACCTCCCCTCAGGACATCCCTTTGTTTTCGATGCTGACGAAGAGACGGTTGATGCTAATTCAGCTAATCCCTCATCAATTAATGCCCGGATTTGGATTAGTTTTACTCAGCGTCGCTTTTCTCCAGACTCTGATCTGCCCAAAGTGCAATGGCATCCACGGGTATTATGGGTGGGGATTGGTTGTGAACGGGGAACATCCAGAGAATTAATCGAAACGGCGATAATTCAAACCTGTCAACGGTATCATCTAGCCCTAGGTGCGATCGCGGGAATTGCCACCATTGATATTAAAGCCTCGGAAACGGGATTGGTGGAATTTTGTCAAGCCCATAATTTTCCCTTGCGAACGTTTCCAGCGGAGATTTTGCGATCGGTAACGGTGCCTACGCCGTCAACGGTGGTGAATCAGGCAGTGGGGACTCCTAGTGTGGCAGAAGCCGCCGCCTTGGTATGTAGTCAGCGCTTTAGCGCTTCTGGCACTAAAGTGCCGACTACGAACCTACTGGTGCAAAAACAAATTGTGCGGGCAGATGATCAGCCGGGGGCGGTGACGGTGGCGATTGCTGTAGCCCAAGGAGAATATACGGGTAGAATTGGACAACTGTTGTTGGTGGGTATGGGACCCGGACAGTTAGACCAAATAACGCCAGCCGCAAAAACGGCACTCTCTCAGGCTGATGCGGTAATCGGTTATTCTCTCTATATTGATTTAATTTCCCCGATTCTGCATCCCGGACAAATTATTGAATCCCTGCCAATTACTCAAGAACGCCAACGGGCGCAACGGGCGATTGAGTTAGCCCAGTGGGGATTAACGGTGGCGGTTGTGTCATCGGGGGATTGTGGCATTTATGGGATGGCAGGATTAGTGTTGGAGGAACTAAAAGCCCAAGGATGGGATGGGAAGACACCAAGGGTACAAGTCTTTCCCGGAATTACCGCCCTGCAAGCAGCGGCGTCTCGCGTGGGTGCGCCCCTGATGCATGATTTTTGTGCGATTAGTTTAAGTAACCTGTTGACGCCTTGGGATGTAATTGAAAAGCGCCTGAATGCTGCTGCCCAAGCCGATTTCGTTATTGCTTTATATAATCCGCGATCGCGCACCCGCATCGAACAACTGACAATCGCCCATCGTATCTTACTTCAATACCGTTCTCCCCAAACCCCAGTCGCGATCGTGCGATCGGCTTATCGAGAGGATGAAGAAATCACCCTTTCCACACTTGACAAATTACTCGATATTCCCATTGACATGCTGACCACTGTACTCATTGGCAATCAAAGTACCCGTCTTCACGGAGATTGGATGATTACACCACGGGGATACACCGTTAACGGTTACTCTACTTAGGGGCTGCTGAATAAGTGGTATGGTGAGGGGAAGCTCTTGAAACTGGGGAAGATGGGGGAGCAAGGGTACATTTTTCCATAGCTTGGTGATGCCATACATATAGATGAGGGTAGGATAGGGACAGGCTAACTACTGAATGTTTTTATCTCCGGTTCTCTCACCGGATTTCGTAGCAAATTAAACAGCCTTTGTCAAGACACCCCCATCTGGAGCTTGATAAAATCAATCACGGTTGCTAATCCCTCCTGAGTCTTTAAATTCGTAAATACAAATGGCTTATCACCTCGCATCTTTTTGGCGTCTCGTTCCATAACACCCAAATCAGCTCCAACCATTGGCGCTAGGTCTATTTTATTAATCACCAATAAATCCGATTTAGTGATTCCCGGTCCACCTTTGCGGGGAATCTTGTCACCGGCGGCGACATCTATCACGTAAAGGGTCAAATCGACGAGTTCTGGGCTAAAGGTGGCGGCTAGGTTATCCCCCCCACTTTCTAAGAAGACTAAATCTAAGGGGGTGAACTTCTGTTCTAACTCTTCAATTGCCGCTAAATTCAGGGATGCATCCTCCCGAATCGCCGTATGCGGGCAACCTCCCGTTTCCACACCCCGGATGCGATCGCGCTCTAATGCTTGAGAGTTTACCAAAAACTGGGCATCTTCCTGGGTGTAAATGTCATTGGTGACAACAGCAATTTGATAGGATGCCCGCATCGCCTTACACAAAGCATCCAATAAAGCGGTTTTTCCGGAACCTACAGGTCCGGCAATACCAACGCGAAATGTATTCATCAACCGTGTTTGAGATGTGATTTATTAACTATAAATTTACTATTATTTTTACGGCTTTTCTGGTCTTCGAGTTATGTTCACTCAGATGGCATCACATCATGAAAGAGGCGATAGTCGATAATCCGTCGCCCATCTTTTGTTCATTGACGTTGGCGAAGGTATCCGGCGATAGTTACGTCACCAGACAAGTATACATCCTGAATCATCTTGAAATAGTTGGATATTTAGGACTTGCTGCACAAAGGAGACACCCATATCAATCAATGCTTTGATCCATATTGACGTCCATAAGTAGAAGCGATCGAGAAAAACCATCAGGAAATAGGGGGCTTTGTAAAACGTTCCGTGTGCGAGAATATTGCGGCGGAATTGTGCTGCCCAGTCTGGTGATGTTAAGTTACCTTTCATTTTGTTTTTGCTGCAAACGTTACCATAGATAGTAGTCCTAGCTTAGATGATCTAGATAGTTCTTTACCAGTCGTTCGTAGTGAGGGCTTCAGCCCTCTCCAGCTAGGCGTTAGAGAACTAAAGTTCTCACTACAAACAAATTAGGTGTGCCACGCCAGTAGGGATGCAACACATCACAATCATTGTAACCCCATGCTACCGTAGGAGAGCGATGAACGGTTCCCCAATGCAAGAGATTACTAGTGCATCGGCAATTTCAGAGTTTCATACAGCACCAACTCAGTTTATTAACTATCGGGCGGCATTGCGTCGTGAAGAACCTGATCGCATTCTCTATCTAGCCGTGCCAGATCTAACCTATAACAGTTTATTTCAACTTGATTTTTCCGCATCAATGCTGCAAGAAAATACTATAAAAATGATAGTTTACAATATTGAAGTGGAGGAAATTTTACAATGGTAGAACTAACGGATAAAGTAATCAAGTATCAGCAAATTATGTAGCAATTGTTGATAGATTATGCAGAAGTTAAGCCGACTTATGGTGAGTTCGAGGTAGAGACAATCTTTGATACGCAGCGAAATCACTATCAAATTGTGCATCTAGGTTGGCACCATAGGCGCTGGGTGTATCATTGTTTAATGCATCTGGATATTCAGAATGAGAAAATCTGGATTTTTTACAATTCAACGGAGCATGATATTGCGGCAGAATTAGTCGATTTGGGTGTGCCAAAACAAGATATTGTGCTAGGGTTTTATCCTCCTTTCATGCGTGAAATGACTGATTATGCCGTGGGCTAAAAGCAGCAGGATTAAAGAGGCTGGCTGATGGACAAGCGTAGGCGTGACTCACCTTAATTGGTGGATTAGAATTGTAGGGGCGCAAGGCTTGCGCCCAGTTTAAACGTTAAATCTATTCCACAATTTTAGCTTGGTCAGTCCAGTATTGGCGTGACCGGATTAAAATAGGACTTTGTTTGTAGTAAGCACAAAGCGTGCTTTAACGCCTAGCTGGAGAGAGCTAAAGCTCTCACTACGAACCAACTTAACTTATTGGGCATTACCAATTAAAATAAAAGGTGACCAATAGAAGGGATGACGATCAATCTGCTGGAGTTTTGCCTGACGCAGGGCTTCTCCTTTACTCATCCCTTGGTTGAGATTTTGATAAAATTGGGTCATAATTTCGGATGTTGTTTCATCCTCGGCATTCCACAAACTTGCCATCACTGCTTTAGCACCTGCCCGTTCAAATAAGTAGGCAATACCTGCAATTTCTCGCCCGTCTGATTCTTCTCGCAAAGCGGTTTGACAGGCGCTGAGGACAAGAAGTTCTGTATTTTTCATGCCTAATCGTGCAGCATTGGCGATGTTGAAGGGTTCATCGGCAAATAGGAGGGTGTTGGGTTCCATATCGATGCGGCGTACACCATTACAGTCTTCCTCTTCTCCCAAACAGCAACCCTCGGCTTCAAAACAGCCGTGAGTGGCAAGGTGGATAACTGGGAAGCGAGAGGCGTGGTATTTGAATCTTTCGACAGTGGCGTCGTTACCCAGATAGATTTCACTTCCAGGTAGGAGGTTGGGTAGATTTTTGATTTCAGCTTCTGCACCCGGTAAATTATAGGGTTCTTCCGGGATTGGATTCCCTAATCCTAACGCCCCACGTTGTTTCCATTGGGGAAAAAGAATGACTAAAAGCAACAACATTGCTAGGGGTGTCGCTCCCCTTAAAAGAGTTAATATCCAAAATTGGTATCCTTTCTTTCTGGAAACCTTAACCTTGAAAAACAGGATACCAAAAAGTAATAACATTGCTAGGGTTGTAGTAACCCTTAAAAGGGTTAAACTCCCCATTTGGAATGTTACTGAATTGCCCTTGTTTTTCAATTGCAGCGAATTTACACTTAAGCGAGTGAAATAATTTATGGGATATTTTTCAATTAAGAACTCACCTGTGTCTCGATTGTAGAGGGTTTCAAAGGGAATATAGCGCAATTTACCTGTGGCGATGATGGCAATTTGGTTAGGAGATAATGCCTGAATTTTATCTTCAATGGGACGAATTAATAAATCGTAGAGTTCGCTACCCGTGTCGCGGAATCCTGTGGCATAACGGTTTTGCAATATCTCTCGGTAGTCAGTGATTAGGGTATCTAGTTTATCCAGATCGACGGGAACTTTTTTAACCGTGATGGGTTGGTCTTTGGTCAGGATAAAAATGGCGATATTATTGAGATTGGGCAGCGCGACGGGCTGAATAACTACTGTACCATCAGGAATACTGGCTTGGAGTTGCTCAAGATCATCAGGTGTGGTTTCTAAAAGTTCAGCAACTTCGGGATACTGGCGAGAAATGTCTTCCGCTTCTTGGTTAACTTGTGCCTCAAATTCCCGAAATTGGCGGGAGCGTTCCTCAGAAAAGTTGGCTTGTAATTGCTGGCGGAGAATTTCTAATTGCTGATTTTTTTGATTCCACTGGTCTAGAGATTTTTGGGCTTGGGTATTACTCACTTGGGCATCAACGAGGCGGGTGTAATCAGCGAGTTCGGCTGTGCTGTAAAGGTTAATCCATTCAAAAGCTTGTTTGGGTTGATTTTGGTCAATCAATAGGTTCGTTAGAGCAATTACACGACCTGGCTCATTTTGTAAAAATGACTGTCGATTTTCTCGTTGTAAACCCTGACGCATTTCTAGGGTAATAGTCACAGCTTGTTTAAGTTTAGTAATCGCCTGTTGCGGTTGTTCGATGGTATTGTAGACCGCACCAATATTACTAAGAGTAATGGCAACACCTGGGCGATTACCCACTTCCCGATGAATCGGTAAAGCTTGGTTATAGTAGTCTAATGCCTTCTGCGGTTGTCCCGTGGCATGGTAGATCACGCCAATATTATTGAGAGTAGCGGCTTCACCTGGGCGATTACCCACTTCGCGGCTAATGGGTAAGGCTTGCTTCAAGTATTCTAATGCCTGTTGTGGTTGTTCAATAGCATTGTAGACCCCACCAATATGATTGAGAGTAGTGGCTTCACCTTTGCGATCGCCCACTTCCCGACGAATGGGTAAGGCTTGCTTCAAGTATTCTAATGCCTGTTGTGGTTGTCTGATGTCATTGTAGACCGCACCAATATTACCGAGAGTAGCGGCTTCACCTGAGCGATCGCCCACTTCCCGGTTAATGGGTAAGGCTTGCTTCAAGTATTCTAATGCCTGTTGTGGTTGTCCGATGTCATTGTAGACCGCACCAATATTACCGAGAGTATCGGCTTCACCTGAGCGATCGCCCACTTCCCGACGAATGGGTAAGGCTTGGTTATAGTATTCTAATGCCTGTTGTGGTTGTCCGATGTCATTGTAAACCGCACCAATATTATTGAGAGTATCAGCTTCACCTGCGCGATCGCCTAATTCCCGGCGAATGGGTAAGGCTTGGTTATAATAATCCAGGGCTTGCTGGTGCTGATCAAGCTGATACAAATTAACACCAATTGTATCCAGTGTCAACGCTTCCTGCTGTCTATTTTTCAGTTTTCGTGCTAAATCTAAGGCTTGTTGGAGGGTTGCTGTTGCCTGTTCATATTGCCATCGTTCTGTCTGCTGATCAGCTTGGTCTAAAAGAACATCCAATTCTGCCTGTAAATCCTGGGTTTGCGCCCAACTTTGCTGAACCATCAATGGTATAGTTACAGGAACCAAGCCCAGACTGATCGCTAAAACACCCGGTAAAATTTGCCGCATAGCACCCAAACCTCTACACCTAACGGTCAATCGGCGTTGCCTTAATCGTCATCGTTCGCCCTGACGAATCAAATTCAATCACATCCACGATATAGACACTATCTTGAGAAATCGAGAGAATATCTTGTAAATCCTCATTGCTTAAAACAGTCCCTAAACTCAAACTCGCCGTTTCCGGATTTTGCAGTTGAAACGCGGCAATCGGTACTCCTTGCCACACTTGCTGTCCCTTTGTCGAGGCATTTTCTCCGCGAAACTTCCTCACCCTTTGCCCTTGTCGATCGCGAATCCACGCATCCCCCTGAAATTCTATCCAGTTCACTTCACTCACAGGTAACGTTAGCGAGGTATCTTTCTGAGAAATAGTTAACTCCTGTTCACTCAGCGCCGTTAATTGACCACTCATCGAACCGTTAGGTTTTTGCGACACTAATGCTGTCTCTGGTAGCGATATGGGTAACAGTTCCGCTTGGGTGCTAGGTGCTTCAGCAATTTCTCTGGGTTCGCTGGTTGTGGTTTCACTACACCCAACCAGTCCAAGACTTGAAACCAGTAGGGTCAAGGTAATGATATTCAGTGCCGTTTTCATCGCTTTGGTGATACTCCTAAAACCCCGTAATATGATTGAAATGAATAGCGCTGTGAAAAGTCTGTGGTTTCCACTCCTCCTGATCCTAACGAACCCAACCTATTAGGCAAAGTTACCAGTCTCGTCGTTTTACTTGGTGCGGGGTTGTACTTTACGGGTTGGACATACCGTTGGGCATATTTTAGCTTTTTCAACCTTGAGGTTTCCACCCTCAATTTACCCTTTGAATCCTTCTATATCGCTGCATTCCAAGCCCTGTTTGGTTCTCCCTTCGCCATTATCCGGACTGCGATCGCGCTTATTCTCACTGCTACGGCGATTCACCTCACCCTCTGGCTGATTCAAAATCCGGTGATGGCGAGTCTCACCACACTAACCAAAAGAGTGCGATCGCCTCTCCTCAATTACGCCAGACAACACCCCAATGCATGGCTATCCCAAGGGATACAATCCTTGGTTAACTTTAGTTCAACTCAGTTTAATTCCCTGCAATTTTTAGGCTCTCTCACCGTCGAAATTGTGATTGTTTTATGGGCATTAACCGCACTATTTTGGTTAGCCCAATGGCAAGCGGATACCGATGCTTGGTTAGATGCGGTTAACGAAACCTCAACCCTACCGATTATCACCGTTGTTGCCCCAGACAACACCGTTTCTCTGGGACGCAAACTGGACAATCCCTTGGTCAATCCTTCCGGTTTCCGGATTATCGGCGACCAAGATTTATATCAACGACTTCTGGGTAAAGAACTCACTGATACCAGTGATCCAGAAACCCCAAGAGTCTGGCGCTTACTCACTGATCGCGACGGTTATTTTTACATTTTTCCAGCTTTACCCGATAAACGCGATCGCACGTTGAGTCCACCTGTTGTGATGATGTATGAAAGTGATGGAGGCGATCAACTAATGATCCTTAGTCCTCCAACCTCCCGGAATTAATTTGTTTGTCCAAAGTCCAAAAAGTTAGATGTAGGGGCGGGTTTAGGTAATCAATCCAGCTAGTCACCGATAATGGAACAACAAAACCCGCCCATTCCCCCATCGCCAGACAATCAATTAATTGCAAATTGGACAACAAAACTCACCGGATTGTTAACCGCGATCGCACCTTTAAAATGTCGGGCTGAAAGGTGGAGTCGGGCGGGTTTTGTTGAAAGATGATGAGTGACTCCATTAATTTTATCCCTAAACCCGCCCCTACATTGGATTTTCTGTCCCGATATCAGATGTTCCGATTAACCTGAAACCCGATAACAAAATCCACCGGATTGCTAACTGCGATCGCACCTTTAAAATGTCGGGGTGAAAGGTGGAGTC